>JAHENN010000173.1 GCA_018609665.1 Haloarculaceae archaeon
GCGACGACGTCGACATCGAGGAGGGCTTCGAGGCCAACGGCTGGATCGTCATCCGCAACCCGATGCCGACCATCGTCTTCCTCTTCGTCTACCTCTCGCAGCTGCTCCGCATCGGCGAGGAGGAGGCCGCCGAGGAGGTCGTCGACGAGTTCCTCGCCGACGACCGCGAGGTCGAGCCGGTCGTCATCCCGCGCGGCGCCAGCGTCTCCGACGACGCCTGGCGCGTCTCGACGCCGGCGACCGTCGGCGACGACTGCCGGATGCACGGCAACGTCCGGGCGACCGACGTCACCGTCGGCGCCGGCACCGAGATATTCGGCAGCCTCCGCGCCCGCGAGGATGTCCGCGTCGGCCCGGAGACGGTCGTCCACGGCGACGTGACGACGAAGGACGGCGACGTCGTCGTCGCGCCGGACGCCCACGTCCGCGGCGACATCTCCTGTGAGAACTGCGAGCTCTCCGAGGCGGCGGACGTCGACGGCGCCATCCGAGCCCGCGAGGAGACGAACGTCACCGCCGCTCCCGGGGGCTTCGACGCCGGCGAGACGCCGTCCGGCGCGGCGGTCGCCGCCGGTGTCGATGCCGGCACTGGCACCGATACCAGCGCCGACACCGGTTCTGACGCCGACGCCGGTCCGGAGGCGGCCGTCGTCCCCCTCGGCGAGGGCGACCTCGAGGCGGCGACCCCCCCAGCGGTCGTCCCGCTGGAGGAGGGCGACGTCGACTGGGAGGCCGTCGACGGGCCGGCGACGAACGGCGACGTCGAGGGCATCATCGCCGAGGCCGAACGGCAGTAACCGTCGGCCGACCGAAAGACAGTTCGGCCCGCTTCGCCGAAGGTCGGTATGCTCTCGGTCGCCCTCGCCGGCAAGCCCAACGCCGGCAAGTCGACGTTCTACACGGCCGCCACGATGGCGGACGTCGACGTCGGCAACTACCCGTTCACCACCATCGACGCCAACCGCGGCGTGAGCCACGTCCGGACGCGGTGTCCGTGTCTCGACCGCGAGGAGCGCTGCGACAGCGACGACTGCCGCGACGGCACGCGCTACGTCCCCGTCGAGCTGCTGGACGTCGCGGGGCTGGTCCCCGGCGCCCACGAGGGAAAGGGCCTCGGCAACCAGTTCCTCGACGCGCTGTCGAACGCCGACGTCATCCTGAACGTCGTCGACGCCTCCGGCGGGACGGACGAGGCGGGCGAGCCCGTCGAGGTCGGCTCCTACGACCCCGTCCGCGACGTCGAGTTCGTCGAGACCGAGATGGACCTGTGGCTCGCGGGCATCGTCGCGGACAACTGGGAGACCGTCGAGCGGCGGTCCCGCTCCCCGGAGTTCGACTTCGAGGCGACGCTGACGGACGTCCTCACCGGCGTCGGCGCGACCGAACACGACGTGATGGCCGTCCTGCGGGAGCTGGACTACTCGACGGACCCGATGGCCTGGACCGACGAGGACCGCGAGGAGCTGGCCCGGCTGGTCCGAAGACGGACCAAACCCATCGTCGTCGTCGCGAACAAGGCCGACGTCGCCCCCGAGGGCAACGTCGAGCGGCTGCAGGAGGCCGCCGACCGCGTCGTGCCCGCGACCGCCGAGGGCGAGCTCGCGCTCCGGCGGGCCGCCGAGGCCGGCGCCGTCGATTACGCCCCCGGCGACGAGGGCTTCGAGGTCGTCGGCGAGCTGTCGGACGCCCAGCGGGAGGGCCTCGGACAGGTCCGGGAGGTGATGGACGAGTTCGGCGGCACCGGCGTCCAGGCCGCGCTGAACGAGGCCGTCTACGACCTGCTGGACCGCATCACCGTCTATCCAGTCCAGAACGAGACCCGGTGGACCGACGGCCAAGGGAACGTCCTCCCGGACGCGTTCCTGCTGCCGGCGGCGGCGACGCCGCCCGACCTCGCCTACGCCGTCCACTCCGACATCGGCGACGGATACCTCCACGCCGTCGACGCCCGCGCCGAACGCCGCATCGGCGAGGACCACGAACTCGAGGAGGGCGACGTCGTCAAGGTCGTCTCGACGGCGACGTGACCGGAGCCGGCGACGCTCTCGGGGGGCGCTGGGTATTAGTGTGTCCAGCCGTACGCTAACACGTACCATGTGCCATGGCTTCGACATCCGTGACCGACGCGAGTTCGAGCGCGAGGAATCCGAGGACGACGAGCCGTCGTTCGCCAACGAGGAGGCCAGCGTCGAGACCGAGGTGCTGACCGACGGCGGCGACGAGGAAGACGCCGAGGAGTAGCGCCGCCGGCCGCGACTCGACTCGAAGCTTCGACCTTTTTCGACCGGCGCGCCGACAGCATCGTAGCCCGCCAGCGGCAGGTCCGCCGAGGGACGCACGAGCGCGCGGAATATTTATATTCGTACCGGATGAAACCAAGCGGTATGGCTTCCGGAAACGAACTCGTGCTCTACGGGTTCCTGTCGCTGGTCGCAGCCCTGTTCGTCCTCGTGACCGGCCCGTTCGGGCTCGTCGCGATTCCGTTCGTGCTCATCGTCGTCGGCTTTCTCAAGATGGGTGCGGACTCGGGCGCAGAATCGACGAACCCGGTCAACTGCGCCGGCTGCGGCGCCCCGAACGATCCGGGGTCGGAGGTCTGTCGCCACTGCGAGGAGCCGCTCTGAACGCGCCGTCGGCGCGGCCCCGGGTCAGGCCAGCCACACCGCGGCGACCAGCACCGCAAGGAAGAGGTACGACCCGCGGATGAGCAGCTTCGTCGCGAGGGCGGCGTCCGCGCCGGCCCGCCAGGCGAAGGCGGCGACGACCCCGAAGACGACCGGTGCCGCCGCGCTGGCGGCCGGAAAGACGCCGGCGGCCGCCCCCGCGACGACCCCAACCATTCCGCCGGCCATCAGCCCGTAGGCGACCCGCCGGGCCCGCTCGGGGCCGAGCACGACCGCGACCGTCCGCTTGCCGATGGAACGGTCGTACGCGTGGTCCGTCGCGTCGTCGACCGTCTTGATGCCCGAGAGGATGACGAAGAAGACGATAGCGAAGGCGACGACGGTCGCGGTGAGCGTCCGTGCCTGGACGTAGTGGCCGCCCAGCAGCGCGAAGGCGATCCCGGCGGGGTATCCGGCGGTCGCGCCGACCGGGTTGAGGTCGAGCTGCGGCGCGTGGAGGTAGCCGATGACCCACCCCGGCAGCGTCAGCAGCGCGGCCCGGAGGTCGACCAGCAGGCCGACAACGAGCAGACAGCCGAAGAAGACCGCCGTCGCCCCCGCGAGGGCGACCCGACAGCCGCCCGCCGACAGCGGGTGGTCGTCGTCCTCGCCGCGCCGGTGGAAGTCGACGTAGCCGTCCTTGACGTGGGCGGTGTAGAGGGCGGCGAAGACGGCGACGAGATGGAGGCCGAGCAACGCGGGCGCGAGGCCGTCGGCCAGCACCGCGCCGAACGCCGAGGCCGCAAGCGGCGGCAGCATGAACACCGGATGCACCTGCGACGCCAGCGCCCCGAGGTCGGCCCGGACCCCGTCGTCGTGGCGTGCGATGGCCATGTCGGCGCTACGACCGCCCCCCTGATTACTCTACGGCCGTCTCACCGGACCTCGTAGACGACGACATCGCCCTGCCGGAAGGCGACCTCGAGGGCCGGGTGATCCTCGACGGTGAGATTGTAGCTGTTCCGCTCGGCCGGGCCGACGTAGACGTAGTCGACGCCGTAGCGGTCGAACAGCGCCGACTGCTCGTCTGTCGACCCCGCGTAGATGGTCTCGACGTCCGACAGCCGGCGGTCGTACGGCTCGCTCCCGCGGTACTGCTCCTCGTGGAACCACCCCAGGACGGTCGGGTGGCCGGTGAGACTCGCCGGCGCAGAGGCGCCCTTTTCGTCGTCCGGTACCCACCGGTAGCCGCCCGGCGCCGCCGTCACGATGGTCTGCCGACCCGGCCGGCCGTTCAGCCACTCGATGGCGGCGGCCTCGTCGGGGTAGCGGGCGTCCGCGTAGGCCGTCCCGTCCAGCGTCGGCCCGTCGGCGCCGACCGGCTCCTGGCCGACCTGTGCGGGCACGACGAAGCCGGCGTACAGCCCCGTCAGCACCACGACGGCGACGGCCAGGGCGGTCCCGGTGCGCTCGAGTCGGTCGCGGTCGACGTCGACGTCGACGGCGGGCCGCCCGCGGGCCAGCACCGGCAGCAGGACCGCGGCCGCGATCGACCAGAACAGCCAGACGTGGGCGTAGTACTTGAAGATAATATTGAACCGCTCGCCCTCGATGGTGACCAGTTCGACGAGCAGGACCAGCCCCGCGCCGGCGCCGACGAGCACCAGCGGGAACCCCGTCTCCGGCCGGCGCCGCAGCAGCCACCAGCCGGCGGCGAGGAACGGCAGCGTCAGGCCGACGGCGGGCGCGCCGAGGGCGGCCGTCAGCCCCAGGACCGCGACGCCGCCGAGCAGCACCGCGAGCGGCGGGACCCGCTCGGTCGCGAGCCGCCGGGCGACGTAGGCGGCGAAGACCGCGAGGAAGGCGCCGTGGACGACCAGCAGCGGCCCGAGCCGCGCCCACTGGTCCCAGTAGGCGACCGTCTGGTCGGGGCCGCCGGCGACGACACCGACCCAGTACGGCAGCGTCCACGCGACGGCCCCGGCGGCGACGGCCAGGGTTCCCGCGAGGGCGACCCCGAGCCGGGCGGCCTCTCCGGCGGCGCCGTCCGACTCGGCGAGCCGGTCCGCGTGCGACCCCAGTAGTGCGGTCGCGTCGCCGGGCGCGAACGCGAGCGCGAGGAACGCAACCGCGAGCACCGTCGGGAACGACCAGAGGTTGAAGAAGCCGACGAGGCCGACGACCGGCGGCAGCGCGCCGAACAGCACCAGCCGTCGCGTCCGGACGTCGCCGAGCCAGTAGCTGAACAGCAGCGCGACGACGAGAAGGGTGAACGGCTGGCTCATCATGTGGGCGTGGAGGTCGCCGTTGACCCAGGCGAACAGCGGGAACTCGGTGGCGGCGGGGAAGCCGGCGTCGGGGTCGGCCGGCCGCGTGTTCAGCACCCGGCTCGCAGCGAGGTAGCCGAACTCGCCGGTGACGTCGGCCGGCGTCCACCCGACGGCCTCCTCGGGGACGCCCGGCAGCGACGCGACCAGCCCGTCGGGGAGCAGCCACCCGACGACGCCGGCGGCGGTGTGGAGGTTGCCGGCGAGGCCGACGAAGAAGGCACCGAGGCCGGCGGCCGCCCGGCGCGGGACGTCGTGGGCCGACCCGACGGCGCCGGCCAGCCCGTAGGCGGCGACCACGAGCGTCGCGTAGAAGCCCGACAGCGCCGGGTTGTACGCGAACCGGGGGGTCGTCCGCGTCAGCAGCGCCAGCAGCGCCGACAGCATGTGACCGCCGTAGTGGTACTGGACGGCCTCGCCGGCGAACCACATGTCCTCCGGCGGGAGCGTCCCGGCCCGGAGCGACGCCTGCAGCAGCCCGATGTCGAGCATCTTCTCGCCGACGGCGACCGGCAGCGGCGCGACCGCGGGGTTTGACGCCCGGACGGCGATCATGAGCAGGAAGGCGGCAGCGAACACTGCCGACGCCTCGGCGTAGTCGCGGGGGTCGACGGCGTCGGTGTCGCCGAGGAGGGCGCTCGCGCCGACGACTGCAGCGAGGCCGGCAACGAGCGCCGGCCAGCCGAACGCAAGGTGGCCGACGAGGTGGCCGACGACGGCGACGACCGCGAGCCCGACCGGCACGGCCAGCGTCGCCCCGGCGTCGTCGAACCGCGGGAACAGCGCCGCCGCCAGCGGCAGTGCCGCCAGTCCGACGATGAGGTACATCGCCAGCCACAGCGCGACCAGCCCGTACTCCATCACCAGAACCGCCGACGGCGACCCCTATACCTCTTGTGAACTCGCCGATTCGGGCGAATCGAACCGTTTTTGCCGACCGCGGGGCGAGTCGGCCGCATGACCGGCCTCGGGGTCGTCGTCCCGGCGTTCCGGCCCGACGTCGACCGGCTGGAGCGGTATCTCCGCTCGCTCGTCGCGGCGCTGGACCCCGCCGTCGTCCGGCTGGAACTCGACGACCCGACGACGGCGACCGACGAGGCCGTCGCCGCCCTCGACGTCGCGCCGCTGTCGGTCAACACCGTCTCCCGCCGCCGCGGGAAGGGCGCCGCTATCACCGCGGGGTTCGAGGCGCTATCGACCGACCGGCTGGCCTTCGCCGACGCCGACGGCAGCACCCCGGCCGCCGAGTTCGCCCGCGTCGTCGCCGCCCTCGACGACGCCGACCTCGCGGTCGGCTCCCGGCGCCACCCGGCGGCGACGGTGGTCGGCCACCAGACGTTCGCCCGGCGGTTCCTCGGCGACGGCTTCGCCTGGCTGGCCCGGCGGCTGCTGGCGGCGGAGCTGTACGACTACCAGTGCGGCGCCAAGGCCGTCACGGCCGACGCCTGGCGACGGATTCGCGACCACCTCTACGAGCCCGGCTTCGCCTGGGACGTCGAGCTGGTCGCGATGGCCGCCGCGCTGGACTGCCGCATCGCGGAGGTCCCGATCGAGTGGGAGGACCGCCCCGGCTCGACGGTCGACCCCGTCGGGACCGCCGTCGACCTCGGGCGGGCGCTGATGCGGGCCCGCAGCCGCGCCAGGCGCCTGCAGGACAGCCGCGTCCACGGCGCCGCCGCGGCGGGCCACGAGGGGACCGCGCTCGTCGACCGGACCCGCGAGGAGGGCCACGGCGGGTGACGACCGCTGACTCCGGCGATTCCGACGGCTCCGCCGACCCTACCGACTCGGACGGCGGGCGGCTCGGCGCGCTGGCGGCCGCCGACCGGGTCGGTCGGTTCGTCTCCGTCGGCGTCGCCGGCGCGACGCTGGAGACGGCCATCGTCGCGCTGCTGACGACCGGCGTGGTCGTTGCGACGGTGCCGCCGCTGGCGGCGAAGGCCGTCGGCGCCGAGGCCTCCATCACCCTGATGTTCCTGCTGAACGACCGCTGGACGTTCGCAGAGGAGGGCGACGGCGGGCTCGCGGCGCTGTTGGGCCGGTACGGCCGCTCGCACGTCGTCCGGCTCGGCGGGCTCGCGGTGGCCTTCGGGACGCTGTTCGTCCTCACGTCGCTGGTCGACGTCTCGCTGTCGGTCCGCGGCGCGGAGCTGTGGCCGACCGTCGCCAACGGGGTCGCCATCGCCGCCGGCATGACGCTCAACTACGTCGCCGAGTCGCTCGTGACCTGGCGGGTGCAGGACGACCGCTGACCGCCCGCGGGTCCCGGAATCGACCGCCGGCGCCGCCCACATCACAACTCTTAAACGGAACACCGGGCTATCGTGTGGTAGCGGGATGGGATAGCCAGGAGATTCCGCCGGGCTCATAACCCGGAGACCGGACGTTCAAATCGTCCTCCCGCTACTCCTTCCGGCCTTCGTGGATTTTCGGCGCGAGCAGCCTCGTCCTATCGGTCCGTACGGGTGCTGCTGGCGGCTCTGATGACCGGTCGATACACTCGTACATCGAGCGGACGGAGCAGACAGGACGCGGGAAAACGACGTACCACGCCCCGCATCGCCGCGACGCGAGGACGGAAACGTGTTTGACCCGGCCGTCCGAACCGCCGGACATGCACGTCGTCGTCGCCGGCGGAGGGCTCGCCGGCCTGGTCGCCGCCCGACACCTGGCGGCGGCCGGCGCCGAGGTCGAACTGTTCGAGGCCGACGAGCGGGTCGGCGGCCGCGTCCGGTCCCGCGTCGTCGACGGGTTCACGCTGGACCGCGGCTTCCAGGTGCTGTTCACCGGCTATCCGGCGGCCCGCCGGGAACTCGACATGGAGGCGCTGTCGCTCCGGCGGTTCGCCCCCGGGGCGACAATCGCGGCGCCGAACCGCCGGTCGACGCTGTCGGACCCCCTCGGCGACCCCGGTGCGGCCGTCCCGACGCTGCTGAACCGCGAAGTCACCCTCGGCGACAAGCTCCGGCTGCTCCGGCTGCAGGTCGAACTGCGGCGGCGCGACGCCGACGACATCCTGGACGGCACCGACACGTCCGTCCGGGCGTACCTCCGGGACCGCGGGTTCTCCGAGGCGTTCGTCGAGCGGTTCGCCGAGCCGTTCTACGGCGGCATCACGCTCGAACGGTCGCTGTCGACGTCGAGCGGCGTCTTCGAGTACACGTTCAAGATGCTCTCGGAGGGCGACACCGTCGTTCCGGCGGCGGGGATGGGGGCGATTCCGGCACAGCTGCGGCGGCGGGCGGAGACGGCCGGCGCGACCGTCGAGACCGGACGCGAGGTGACCGACGTGGTCGCCGACGGAAACGTGACCGTCGAGACCGACGCCGGAACGGTCGCCGCCGACGCCGCCGTCGTCGCGACGGACCCGAAGACGGCCGCCGAGCTGACCGGCGTCGAGACGCCGACAGACGCGAAGGCCTGTGTGACGGTCCACTGCTCGCTGCCGGCCCACCAGTCGCTGGACACCGGCTCGCGGATCCTGCTGAACGCCGCCGACGCCCGGCCGAACACCGTCGCGCCGATGAGCGCCGCCGCCCCGGAGTACGCCCCCGACGGCCGGCAGCTGCTGGCGGCGACGTTCCTCGGCGAGCAGGACGACGACGACGCCGCCCTCGGCGAGACCGTCCGGGAGGCGCTGTCGTCGTGGTACCCGGAGAACCACTTCGGCGACCTGGAGGTGCTGGCCGTCGACCGGGTCGGGTTCGCGCAGTTCGCACAGCCGCCGGGGTTCCGGGCGGAGCTGCCGGCCGTCGACGCCCCCGAGGGGCCGGTGTACCTGGCCGGCGACTACACCGAGTGGTCGGCCATCCAGGGCGCCATGGAGAGCGGTCGCCGGGCAGCCGAGGCCGCCCGCACGCGGTTACAGTAGCCGGCGGAACTCCGACAGCGGCGGGAACTCGTGGGTCCGGTCGGCGTTTTCGTCGCGGAGGATCGGCCGCAGGCCGGCGGCGGACTCCACCAGCGGCGACTGGAAGTCCCCGGCGCGCATCTCGTTGACCTCGACGCCGGCCGGCAGGCGGCTGAACGCCGGCAGCATCAGCACGCCGGCCGACCCGTAGGCCGACGGGCCGTAGAGGTAACACGGCCGGCGCATCCCCTCGACGTCGAGGGTCGGGTGGTCGTGGCCGACGACGTACCAGTCGGCGTCGGTCGTCGGCGGGGCGTGGCCGTGGACCGCGACGACCGACCGGTCAGCGCCGTCGATACGGTACTCATCGGGGGCCGGGCCGTCCCAGACCTCCCCGAGCATCGAGTCGTGGTTGCCGGGGGTGACCACGAGCCGGCAGTCGACGGCGTCGGCGGCCGCCCGGAGCGTCCGGACCGTCTCGACGGTACCCCTCGGCAGCCGGTCGAAGGAGTGCAGCAGGTCGCCGGCCACGACCGCCTCGGCGGGCTCGTAGCGGTCGCACAGCGCCCGGAACCGCTCGACGAGGTCCTCGTGTTCGCCGACGCGGAACTCGATGTCCGAGGCCGCGTCCCGGCCGACGTGGAGGTCGGCACACACCAGCGCGTCCGCGGCCGGGAGGTAGACCGCCCGGTCGCGGGGCTCGAACTCCATACCCGCGGTAGCGGGGCCGGCGACAAAGCGCTGGCGCCGGCCGGCCCGTCAGGGTTTTTATACGGCGGCTCCCTGAAGCCGGTATGGTCGACGTCCTCGACAACAAGCGGGCCGCGACGAAGTTCCGCGTTCTCGTCGAGATCGCGGACCGCCAGCCCGCCGTCAACCAGGGCGAGATCGCCGACGCGGTCGGCGTCACCAGCCAGGCGGTCTCGGAGTACATCCGCGAGCTGGTCGACGAGGGGTTCGTCGAAAAGGAGGCCCGCTCGCGGTACCGCGTCACGAAGCAGGGCGTCGACTGGCTCTTCCAGCAGGCCTCGGACGTCCGCCGGTTCGCCGACCACGTCACCGACGACGTCCTGGGGAGCATGCAGGAGGACGCGGCCTTCGCCACCGACGACGTCGAATCGGGCGAGCGGGTGTCGCTGTCCGTCGACGACGGGCTGCTGCGGGCGACGCCGGGCGAGGACGGCCCCGCCACCGGCGTGACGACGACCGACGCCGCCGCCGGCGAGGTGGTCGGCGTCACCGGCTTCGACGGCGTGATGGACCTCGAGCCGGGCGAGGTGACCGTCTTCCAGGTCGCGCCCATCCGCTCGGAACACCCCGAACGCTCCGGGCGGCTGGCCGACGCCGCGGCCGACGCCGACGTCGTCGCCGCCGCCGGCGTCGAGGCCGTCGCGACGCTCCGTCGGTCCGACTGCGAGGCCGACGTCACCTTCGCGGCCGGCGAGGTGGCCGCCGACGCCGCCGGCCGCGGGCTGGACGTCGTCGTCGTCGCCACGACCGACCTCGGCGGCCGCGTCACCGACGCGCTGCGGGACGCCGGCCTCGCCTACGAGGTCGACGACGCCTGAGGCGGGTCGCCGCGGTGGCCGCGACCCCCAGTTTTATTCGCTCGTCGACGCAGCCACCCACCATGTCCGACTTCGACGAGCCGGCCGTCGGCCGGCCCGAGGCGGGCGAGTCGTACCGGTTCCTCGACACCGCGTCGCACGTCGTCGTGGGCGCCGCGGAGACGGCCGGCCGGCAGTCCGTCGTCGAGATGGAACTGCGGGCGGGCCACGCGACGCCGACCCATGTCCACGACGAGGCCGACGAGACGTTCCACGTCCGCGAGGGTCGCGTGACGGTTCACGCCGCCGACGACCGCCGGACGGTCGAGGCCGGCGGCAGCATCGTCCTGCCGCGGGGCCAGCCCCACGCCCTCGTCGCCGAAGAGGAGTCGACGGTCACCGTCGTCACCACCCCCGGCGGCTTCGACGAGTTCGTCGCCGCCGTCGGCGAGCCGGTCGACAACCCGGCGGTACCGACGGAGCCGCCTTCGGAGGCTGCCGTCGGGCGAGTGCACGAACTGGCCGGCGAGTACGGTATCGAGATCCTCGGGCCGCCGCCGGTCGAGGGGTGAGGGAGCGAGTCGGCGGCTCCGGCGCCGGGAGGGTGGTCGGCGTTCCGTACCGTCACCGTGCCGTTCTCGGTGGCACGTTCGTCGGGAGCGCCGCCGTCCGCGTTTTCGAGGCCACGTCGGTCGTGGAACCGCCGGCAGACGACCCCCGGTTCGGTGTCTCTACACGATGGGAAAGCAACTCGAGCGCGACCTCGGACTTCCGTCGGTGACGGCCATCAGCATCGGCGCGATGGCCGGCAGCGGCATCTCCATCCTGCCGGGGCTGGCCATGAAGATGGCCGGTCCGGCGGTCGTCTTCTCGTACCTTCTCGCGGGGCTGCTGGTGCTGCCCGCGGCGCTGAGCAAATCCGAGATGGCGACGGCGATGCCCGAGGCCGGCGGCACCTACCTGTACATCGAGCGGGCGATGGGCCCGCTGTTCGGGACCATCGCCGGCGTCGGGACGTTGTTCTCGCTGACGTTCAAGCGCGCGCTGGCGCCGGTCGGCGGAGCCGACCGCCTCGTGCCGTGGCGGCGACGCTGCCACGCGGGCCTCGCTCTCTCGACCTACCGGGAAATCGGCTTCTCAACGTGCTGTCCCTGGCGGACTGAACGGGGGAGCGCCGCGAGGGCGTTCGAGGTGGCCGAGGATCTGTTTCACAGGAATCTAAATCAACCGCCCGCGTAACACGTGTGTTCGTTCTTGCGGCCAGTGCAGTCGAACTCGTACGACCGGAAGGTCGCCTGCCGGACGGCTGTGTTCCGTCTCGCCTCGTCGTCGACCCGGCCCGACGCGGAGCGCTACCGTCCGGCCGCGCTCGGCGAGCGTCTACCAGCAATCCGGCCGGGTCCCGAAGCCCTCAAGAGCGGGCTGACCGTTGACTCGGACATGCAATCGCTCGTCATCGTCGCCCACGGGTCCCACCTGAACCCGGACGCGAGCACCCCGACCTACGAGCACGCCGACACCATCCGTGATGCCGGCGTCTTCGACGAGGTGCGGACCGCCTTCTGGAAGGAGGAGCCGTCGTTCCGCGAGGCGCTGCGGACGGTCCAGGCCGAGGAGGTGTACGTCGTCCCGCTGTTCATCTCGGAGGGCTACTTCACCGAACAGGTCATCCCCCGCGAGCTCCGGCTCGAGGAGTGGGACGACGACGCCTGGGAGTCCGACGGCACGAGCGCGACCCACGCGACCCTGGAGGCGACCGACGTCGGCAAGACGGTCCACTACTGCGGGCCGGTCGGCACCCACGACGCGATGAGCGACGTCATCGTCCGCCGGGCGGAGACGGTGACCGACGACCCCGGCGTCGGCGAGGGGGTCGGGCTGGCGGTCGTCGGCCACGGCACCGAGCGCAACGAGAACTCCGCGAAGGCCATCGAGTACCACGCCGACCGCATCGCCGAACGTGACCGCTTCGACGAGGTGAAGGCGCTGTTCATGGACGAGGACCCGGAGGTCGACGACGTCACCGACTTCTTCGACAGCGACGACATCGTCGTCGTCCCGCTGTTCGTCGCCGACGGCTACCACACCCAGGAGGACATCCCCGAGGACATGGGCCTGACCGACGACTACCGGACGGGGTGGGAGACCCCCGCCGCGGTCGACGGCCACGACGTCTGGTACGCCGGCGCCGTCGGCACGGAGCCGCTGATGGCCGACGTGGTCCTCGAGCGGGCCGCCGAGGCCGGCGCCGACGTCGGCGATGCGGTCGAGGCGGTCCGGCGCCGGACGCGGGTCGCCGGGACCGACACCGAGGCCGGCACGGGGGCGGGGGACTGACGTGAACGACCGACAGGTCGACGCCCTCGTGGCGGCGGCCGGCGACGGCGTCGACTGCGACGGCCTCCGGGTCGCCGAGACGCCGGACGGTTACCGGTTCGAGACGCCCGGCGGCGCCGCCGAGGGGCTCGACGAGCCGGCGCTGCGGGACGTCGCCGCCGAGAACCCCTGGTTCGTCTCCAACTGGTACTACTGGCGGGAGCTCGACCGGCCGGCCGTCGAGACGGCGTTCCTCCGCTGGCTGGAAGGCGCCGACGACCGCTCCGTTCCCGACCGCTACGAGGCGCTGGCCGAGGGCATCGAGGCGTCGTGGGGCGAACTCGCGGTCGAGGTGACCCTCGGCGACGACGGCCACCGGACCTACGCCGTCCGCCACGCCGACGACGCCGACCGGCCGGTCGAGGAGCTGGCCGTCCACACCGACCCGCTGGACGCCCGCGAGCTCGTCAAGTACGACGACCGCGGGCGGTACCGGCCGCTGAAGACCGCCCCGACGCTGCAGACGGGCTGGGCGTTCGTCGACCTCGACGGTCGCTCGCTCGTGCGGGCGGTCGACGTCGTCTACCCGGCGACGGTGACCAACTGGCACCTCGAACGGCAGGGCGAACTCGACGTCAGCCACTGGCGGGAGACGATGGAGCGGCAGACGGGCATCTACGGCGTCATCCGGACCTGGGACCGCGGCGAGGGGTACGAACACGTCAACTGGGTCGCGGAGGCCTGCTGCGACGACTCCCAGTGTCTGAAGCGCCGCGAGTGGGAGTACGACGACGACACCGACCTCGACGTCGACGGCGGCGACGGCGCCTTTCCCTGCCGGGAGCCGTGTTCGCTGGTCGTCGCCGCGGCCCGCCAGTGGACGAAACTGGAGGGCGAACAGCCGCAGACCTACGAGTTCGAGCTGACGCCCAGCGAGAAGGAGCAGATCGAGGACATCATCGACGCCGTCGCCGACGGCGAGGCCGGCGAGATCCGGGAGGCCGACGTCTACGAGGGCGCCAACCGCTACCGGGCGCGGTTCCTCCGGGCCAAGCGGTTCGACGGAGACGGCCGGCTCGACGGCGTCTCGACCGATCAGAGCAGGTAGGCGCTGGCCGCACACAGCGCCGCCGCGACAACGGCGAAGCCGCCGAGGGCGAAGTCGACCTCCGTGCCGAGGAGCGCGCCGGCGGCCAGCAGGACGGCCACGAGTCCGAGCGCGGCGACGGGGATCAGCTGCAGCGTCGACGTCTCGGAGCCGGCGGCCGACCCGGAACCGGACCCGGAGCTCGACCCGGACCCGGAGGCCACCAGTTCGGGGTCGATCTCGACGGGGTCGTCGTCGGTCGTCCGGTCGAACACGACGTCGACGAACTGCCGGGTGTTGCCGTGGGCGACGACCACCTTCAGCTTCCCGCGGACGACGTCGGCCGGCCACTCGTCGGGTTGCAGCGCCTGCACCCGCACCCGCCGGCTCCGGCCGCTCTCGACGTAGTGGTTCGACGCCTCCAGTCCGGCGACCGCCGAGAGGTCGTCGTCGAGGTGGAGGTGGACGTGGGTCGCCTCCCCGTGGTTGGTCAGCTCGACGACGAACGGACCGTCGGCCTCGAACCGGTCGTCGACCTCGAGGGTGTGGAGTCCCTGCCGGTTGACCGCGACGTCGAGGCTGTCCGTCACGGCCGGGCGGTGACGCGGTGAGAACAAAAAGCCTCGCCCTCGTCAGGCGGTCGCCTCGTCGCGCATGTCCGGCGGCAGCAGGTTCGGGATGCCGTCCTCGATGGGGTACTCCTCGCCGCAGTCGGTGCAGACGAGCCGGCCCTCGAGTATCTCCTCGTCGTCCTCGCGGATGACCTCGAGCTCGAGCTCGCTCTTGTCGAGCGGACAGCACAGGATGTCCATCAGCGACTCCTTCATACCGGCGACTCGGGGTGGCCGGGGCAAAAGCATGGCGGGTCGCCGCCGGCGGGAGCGTTTTGTCCGCGGGCCGCAAAGCCCCGACGTGACCGGCGGCACCTACACACTGCTGTTCGAACTCGTCGAGCCGGCGACGCTGAAGGTCGGCGCCCTCGGAGAGCACCGGTTCCCGGCGGGCTGGTACGCCTACACCGGGAGCGCGCGCGGGGCCGGCGGGTTCGCACGCGTCGACCGCCACTACAAGCTCGCTGCCGGCGAGCGCGAGACCCGCCACTGGCACGTCAACTACCTGCTCGGCCACCCGGGGGCCGAGATGCGCGGCGACGTCCGGTCGCCGGGCGCCGACGTCGAGTGTGCGGTCGCACGACGCCTGCCCGGCGCACCCGTCGAAGGGTTCGGCGCCTCCGACTGCGACTGCGACGCCCACCTGGCGTACAGCCCGGACGACGACGAGCTCCGTGCGACTGTTGTGGACCTGCACCGCCGGCTCGGTGGGGAGTAACGCGGGCCGCGAGGGCGGCAGCCTACTCGCGGAGGATGCGGATGCCGCTTATCAGTGCCGCTGCGGCGATGGCGAGCAGGAGCAGGTAGACCCACCGGGCGCCGGCGAGCGATGCGAGCGAAACACCGGCCGCCTCCACGTTCGCCGACCCCGAGTCGGCGTTCTCGGTGACGACCACCGTTCTGCTGGTCCCGCCGACGATTTCGACGTCGTACTCACCGGGGCTATCCAAAGTGGTCTCCATGGAGACCTCACGTGTCTCGCCGGCCGGCACGGTGACCGTCTCGGTCGCCACCGTCTCGCCGTCCACCACCATCCGAACCTCCACGCCCACTGCCTCGTCGTCGCCAGTGTACTCGATCGTCGCCTCGCCGGTAACCGTCTCCCCGACCGCTACCTCGTCTGGCGAGATTGAGGAATCGACCATCGTAACGTTATCGAATCTACTGACTTGGCTAGCGTCGATATTGTTCGAGTCGGTACTGCCATCTGTGTCCGGGTCTAAATAATCGGGGACGCCGTCGCCATCGGCGTCACCGGTCCCCTCCTCCGAATCGGGGATGCCGTCGCCGTCCGAGTCGGTATCCTTGTAGTTCGGCGTGCCGTCGCCATCGGCGTCACCGGTCCCCTCCTCCGAATCGGGGATGCCGTCGCCGTCCGAGTCGGTATCCTCGTCGTTCGGCGTGCCGTCACCGTCAACATCGCCGTCGCCTTCCTCTTCATCGGGAATACCGTCGCCGTCCGAGTCGGTTTCATCACCATCGTCACCACCGTCACCGCCATCACCGTTGTCGCCATCGTCACCGCCATCACCGTTGTCGCTATCGTCACCGCCATCACCGTTGTCGCCATCGTCACCGCCATCACCGTTGTCGCCATCGTCACCGCCATCACCGTTGTCGCCATCGTCACCGCCATCACCGTTGTCGCCA
>JAHENN010000174.1 GCA_018609665.1 Haloarculaceae archaeon
ATGGCCGACAACGAGGCCGCCCGACGGTTCTACCGCCGCCACGGCTACGACCCCCACCGCGTCGAACTCGAGAAGCCGGTCGAAAGCGATACGCTCACAACGGACGACCGGTAACGGACGAACGCGCCAGGGGAGCTTGGGCGGTTCAAGCACCCGACTTGTAATCGGGAGTTCGGGGGTTCAAATCCCTCCCCTGGCTCTTCCGTCCGAGCGGCAGCGAGGACGAAGAGCCCCGGGTGACTTGAACCCCGGAAGACGAGCGGAGCGAGTCTTCCTCCGGTTCAAATCCCTCCCCTGGCTTGGCGAGACGCCGAACCCGTGAGGCGTCTCGGGTCCGTCGAGCGGGGAACGGCGTGACCCGCGGGACTGCTCCGAGCGGCAGCGAGCATAAAATCCTCGTGGGCTTCGAAGATGGACGGCGAGGGGCGAGTCGTCTGCCGGTCCGACCTGCCTCCGGGTCCGGTGGTTCGCGGCGACCGACGACGGTGGCCCCGGCGGGTGTCGCCGCGTGACCGGCGGAGCCTCCCGGCACTCGTCGCTCGCACCCCGCTCGCGATGGTCGGCCGTCGACGAGCACGGAGACCGACCCGGCGGGCGGGAATCCCGGCCGGCCGGTAGTTTATCCCCGTGCGACCGAACGCGAACGTATGCGACGGCGGGAGTTCCTGGCGGCGACCGGGGCGGCGTCGGCGGCCGCCGTGGCGGGGTGTTCGGTCGAGAGTTCGACCGACGGCAGCGACCGGGGGGCGGACGCCGACCCGGACCCGCCCCCGGCGACGGCGACGGCGGTCGACGCCCCGACGGCCACGCCGACGGCGCCGGAGGAGATACACGGCTGGATCTCCGAGCGACGACGCCTCCGCCCCGTCTCGGCGGAGGCCTACGTCGGCGACCGCGCCACGGGCGTCCGGGGAGTCCTCGAGAACGTCTCGCCCCGGCGACTGCGGGGCGTCGCGGTCGAGTTGTACTTCTACGACGGCCGGACGTTCGTCGGCGACGGCCTCGACGACACCGCGGAACTCGGGCCGGGCGCCGAGTGGGAGTTCGACGCGGCGTACCGCGGCGACCGGCCGTGGGACACCTACGTCGGCATGACGAAGTACGAGCGGTGACCCGCCCGGACGCGTCGCCGCCTCGTCGGCCGCTACTCGGCTCTCGTCCGACGGGTCGCCCGCCGGCTTCACAGGACCGACCCACGCTTCTGTCCCGGCGCCGTCGACCGGGGACATGGACCCGGAGTCGTTCTTCCACGTCGCGGTCAAGACCGACGACCTCGCGGCCAGCGAGGCGTTCCACCGCGAGCAGTTCGGTGCAGAGGTGGTCGACCGCGGCGACGCCGCCGAGGGGTCGGATGCGACGGCGGCGACCCACGTCGCCCTGGCGGTCGCCGACGAGGTGTACCCGTCCGACGAGGCGCCGTACGAGGCCGCCGGCCTCGTGGAGTCGGTGCCGACCGGCTTCCTGCACCTCGGCTACGTCGTCCCGGACGTCGCGGCTGCCGCCGACGGGGTGGCGGCCGCCGGCGTCGAGTTCCTCGTGGAGCCGACGACGTTCGGCGGCCTGAAAATCGCGTTCCTGACCGCCCCCAGCGGCGTCCGCATCGAGCTCCTCGAGCACCTGTAGCCGGCCGACCGCGGGTCGTCGCGGCGACCGCCTCCCGGCCGGAGGCGGACCTCGCCGGACCGGGAGCCGAAGTGTCCGGGCCACCAACCGACGGACGACACCGATGACGACGTCTGACGACGAGGAGTTGCTCGCGGAGATCGTCGAGAAGTCGTCGGTGGGTATCGGCGCGTTCGGCGGCGAACGCGCCCTGCTTGCCGGCTTCGCGTACCTCGTCACGGCCGGACTCGGGGCGACGGCGTACGGGTTCGTCTCGGTGTTCGTCCGCGGCGAGACCGTCTCCCGGAACCTCGTCGCCGGGCTGGGCGACGGCTACTCCCGGACGCTGCCGCGGGCATCGCCGTCGACGCGACGGACGCTGTTGAGCGTCGGCTCGGTCGGCTTCGTCGCCGTGTGGGCCGTCGTCGCGGCCCCGGCCGTCGCGTTCCGGGGCCGTCTCGTCGAGCTGACGCTGCTCCGGCCGCGACACGAACCGCTCGTCGTCCTGTTCGCGGTCGGTCTGCTGCCGTTTCTGCTGCTGCGGAACGTCCGGGACGTCTTCCGTGGCCTCCGCCGCATCCGGCTTGCGGTGCTCGTCGCGCGGCTGTTCAAGCCGGCGGCGCTGGTGGCGGGCGCGGCGGCCGTCGTCGTCGCCGGCGGTGGCTCGCTGTTCGGCCTCTGGAGCGGGGTCGTCGCGGTGGCGACGGGGCTGGCCGCCGTCGGCGTCGGACTGCTGGTCCGCCGCACGGAACTGGCGTTCGGGTCGCTCCGCGCCGACCGCCCGGCAGTGCGCGAGTTCCTCGCCTACGCCGCGGACGCGACCGGCGTCGCGACGCTGGAACTCGTCCAGCGGCGGGCGGTGTTCGTCGTCATGGCGCTGTTCCTCTCGCCGGTGGCCGCCGGCGCGTTCAGCCTGTCGCTCGTCGTCGGCCGCGCCGTCAGGTGGCCGTTGAGCGGGGTGAACGGCATCCTGCCGCCCATCGCCGCGGAGCTGTACGGCGACGGCCGCCGGGAGACGCTGCGGCGGCTCTACCGACAGACGAGCCGGCTGGCGACCGTCGCGACGACGCCGGCCTTCGTCGTCGGCTACGCGTACGCGCCGGAGCTGCTGGGCGCCTTCGACGGTGCGTACGTCGACCAGGCCGGCGTGCTCCGGGCGGTCCTTCTCGCACAGTACGCCGCGACGGTCTTCGGTAGCGTCGGCCTGCTGCTGTTGATGACCGACAACGAGCGGGCGAGCCTCTACACCCAGGTGTTCAACGCCGCCGTCGCGCTGCCGCTGTTGGTCGTCCTGACCGTCCGGTACGGCCCGCTCGGCCTCGGCGTCGCCTATCTGCTGTCGCTCGTGGTGAACAACACCACCGAACTGCTCGTGCTGTACCACCGCGACGGACTCGTGCCGTTCAGCCCCCGGCAACTGTCCGCGGCCGCGGCGGCGGGACCGGCCGCCGCCCTGCTGACGCTCACGAAGGGCGCGGTCGGCCCGGCGGGAGGGCTGCTCGTCGCCGCCGTCGCGGTCGGACTCTACGTCTGGTTCGGCCGGCGGGTTCTGCTCCGGGCGCCCGACCGGGCCGCCCTCCGGTCGGCGCTCGGGTAGCCGGGGTTCGAATCCGCCCCGTGCATCCGTCCGCCGGCCGCCGCCGTGGCGTCCGGCTGTCGGCTGTCGGGCGCCGACGCCGCGCGCCGCCGTCGGTATCGGCTGCGTGTGGCATCCGACGGGCCGTCGAGCCGAAATTGGGTGAGAGCCTGGACCGAATTCGGCGAACGGTCAAGTACGACCCCCGGGTACCGCGACACATGAGCGCCGAACAGCGCCGGCGGGACGAGGAATCGGTCGTCAGGGAGATCCGGCTCGAGGGCGGCGGCCTCATCGTCTACGACACGGACGAGGAGGCGGCCTGGATACAGGCCGACCGCCCGGTCTCGCTCGACTGACGGGGTCAGGCCTCGACGTCGGCGAGCGTCTGGACGCCGCGAACCTCGAAGCGAGCGCCGCCGGAGCGGCTCTTGGCGGCCGAGATCTCCCAGCCGTGGGCCTCGACGATGCTCCGGACGATGGCCAGCCCCAGCCCGGTGCCGTCGTCGCCGGTGGTGTAGCCGGCCTCGAAGATCTCTTCCCGCTTGTGCTCGGGGATGCCGGGGCCGTCGTCGGCGACGTAGAACCCCTCGTCGTCGAGCATCCCGACGTCGATTTCGACCTCCTCGCCGCCGTGCTCGATGGCGTTCCGGAAGAGGTTCTCGAACAGCTGCCGGAGGCGGTCGCCGTCGGCGGTGACCGCCGACAGCTCCCCGCACTCCATGGTGGCCCGCTTCTGGTCGATGGTACCCCAGGCGAGCCGGACGGTCTCCTCGAGGTCGACCCGCTCGAACTCGTCGACGTCCTTCCCCTGGCGGGCCAGCGCGAGCACGTCCTCGATGAGCTGTTCCATCCGCTCCAGGGCCTCCTCGGCGGAGTCGAGCTGCGACTGGTTGTCCTCCTTCTTCTGCGCCACGCCGATGCTGCCGATGGCGACGTTGAGCGGGTTCCGGAGGTCGTGGCTGACGACCGACGCGAACGCCTCGAGCTGGTCGTTGCGACGCTCGAGCTGCTCGCGCCGCTCCTGCTCGTCGGTGCGGTCGGCGAGCGCGAGCAGGTAGCCCAGCAGCTCGCCGTCCTCGTCTTCGACCGACGTCAGCACGCCGGAGCCGTGGAACGTCGAGCCGTCGCTGCGGCGGAACGGCCGCTCGAGCTCGACGGCGTCGGTCCGGAGCGCGCGCTGGAGGTGCGTCCGGACCGCCTCCTCGGCGTCGTCGCCGGCGTACAGCTCGTCGATGCGCGAGCCGGCGACGTCGTCGGCCCGGTAGCCGGTCAGCTCGCGGGCGCCCTCGCTCCAGGTCCGGACGAACCCCTCGGGGTCGAGCCGGGCGACGGCCATCCCGCCGGCGTCCTCGATGACCCGCCTGGTGCGGTCGGCCCGCAGCCGGGCCGTCTCGACGGCCTCGTCCCGGCGGGTGGCGAGGAATCCGCCGACGGCGCCGGCCGCCGCCGCGACCGACGCGACGGTCGCGACCGCGAGCGTCGACTCCGGCAGCGTGACGCCGAGAGACTGCGCCAGCACGAAGTCACCGACGCCGCCGACGACGACGGCCGCGACGACCGTCCAGGCCGCCACCCTGGCGTTGCCGGTCGACAGCGACCGCACCCGGTAGCCCAGCGTCACCAGGAGCCCGCCCGCCATGAACAGCGGCGCGATGGCCAGCAGAAACAGCCCGTCGACCGTCTCGACGACCGTGGCGTGCCGCGCCGCGACGGCGATGGCGCCGAAACCGCAGGCCGCGAGCACCAGCCACGCGGGCACGAGCTCGTCGAAGCGTCCCATCACACCCCAATCTTTCCGCCTTCGACATAACGTCTCGCATCGGTCGACGCGGGCGCGGCCGGCCGCAACTGCTTTTCGCCCGCCGTGCGCCCGTGGATGCATGGAGGCGACGCCGGTGACCGCGGTCGCTGCCGTCGCGGCGCTCGCGGCTCTCCCGCTGGCCGTCGGCGGCGCCGCCACCCGCTGGACGGTGCCGGCGACGG
>JAHENN010000175.1 GCA_018609665.1 Haloarculaceae archaeon
ACCGTTGGGACACTCGTAGATGACGACGTCGGACCGCAGGTCCTCGGAGAGGAGGAGCCGGTCGACGGATCCCATCACGAGGTTCTGGCGTGTCTGATGGAAGCCGTAGGTCGCCTTCCCCCCGTCGTGGAGTTGCTCGAAGAACTCCTCCATCTGGCGTTTGTCCTTGACGATTTCCTGGTCCGCGAGCACCTCGTCCGCGGCATCGACCAGGTCGTAGAGCCCGGACTCGTCCGTATACGCGACGTCGAACTTGCCCAGAACCTGGTCCTGGAGCTCGTGATGGAGGTAATCCCCGTCCAGGAACTCCTCTTTCGTCGGCGACGGGCCGCCGACGAGGATGCCATCGAGCTCGTGCCGCCGGGGGACGAAGAGGTCGTCGGCCATCTCGGCGACCTCCTGGTAGAAGTTGTCGATGGCCTCGAGCCGCAGGCGGGCGAACCGCTGGGCGGACTGGCCGCCCTTCCGCTGTTTGCCGGGGACGAGCGAGGAGGCGGACTTGACCGGTTCGACGCGCTTGCCCTTCAGCCAGCCGACGTTGGACTCCCGGCGGTCCAGGACGATCAGCCCGTACAGGCCCTTGTCGCCCATCATCTCGGCGAGCGGCTCCGTCAGGAAGTGCGAATCGCAGTGGTACCGGAACGACTGGATCGGCTCCGGCGGCGACTCCAGCACCTCCGTCACCATCTCCGTCTGGCCGCCGCCCGAATCGACGGCGCCGGAGAAGACCACCATCCCGTTCTCCGGGGGGTAGGTGCCGTAGTACTTCAGGCGGTCCTTGATGCTCGTCAGGGCGTCCTGGACGGCGGTGCGGGTCTGCTTGGACTTGATGTTGGAGGCCTCGCTGTGCTCCTGGGTGACGTGGGCGACCACGTCGCTGATCTGCCGGTCCTCGGGGATGTAGATGGAGACGAGCTGCGTGCCGGAGCCCGAGTAGTCGTCCAGCTCCTCGAGCACCTTCGTGAACTCGTACTTCTGTTTGTCCGACGGGGCCCCATCGTCGTCGCTCATTGACGGCCGTTGGCGCCCGGAGGGTAAAACTCCGTCCTTTGGGCGGCGGCCGGCGGTCGAACCGAAAGGCGTTTTCCGGGCGTCGGTCGTACCGACCGGTATGGGCGCCTCAGAGCCGGACGAAAGCTCCGTCAGACTCTCCTGGATCGTCATCTTCCTGCTGCTGTCGCTCGGCCTCGGGGCCGCGGCGGTGCTGGCGGTCGGCGGCGACATCCTGCCGGCCGTCGCGGCCGCGTAGCGGGATTTCGAGTTCCGAAACCGGACGCCGGGTTCTGCCGTCCCGGTCGGACCCGAGATGTGTGCCCGGCCGCTCGCTACTCATCCTCTACGGCTTCCTGCCGGCGACGGTCCTCCTCGGCTCCACCGTTTCCTTCGTCCTCGCTCGACGTCTATACTGATAGGTTCTCGCCCGGGCGTCACCTGTAGGTATAGCGACGACTCCCTCGGGGACGGAGCCGCAACCGTGGGTATGGACCGGAACCTGCTCGTCGTCGTGTTCGCGTTCTGGCTGTTCGTGGCGCTGGTGCTCGGGTCGACGATTCCGTTCGTCCTCGGCTGACCCGGCTCACATCGACCGGGGGGCCTCGACGCCCAGCACGTCGAGGGCGTTGGCCATGGCGTGTCGCGCGGCGGCCACGAGCGCCAGCCGCGCGGCGACGGTCTCCGGGTCGTCGGCGCCGAGCACCGGACACTCCCGGTAGAAGCGGTTGAACCGGTCGCCGAGTTCGCGCGTGTACGTCGCCACCCGGTGGGGTTCGAGGTCGTCGGCGGCGTCCGCGACGACGCCGGGTAGCCGCGCGACGGCCCGCAGCAGGTCCCGCTCGGCGTCCGTGGTCAGCGGCGCGGGGTCCGGCGTCGGCTCGCGGTCGCCGGCCTCGTTCAGGATGCCGCAGCAGCGGGCGTGGACGTACTGGACGTACGGCGCCGACTGGGCCTCGAAGTCCAGCGCCTGCTCCCACTCGAAGGTGATGCCCTTGGTCGGCTGCTTGGCGACGATGTCGTAGCGGACGGCGCCGACGCCGACCTGGCGGGCGATGCGGTCGACGTCGTCGGCGTCCAGCTCGTCGCTCCGGAGCCGGTCGTCGAGCCGGGACTCGACTTCCTCGCGGGCGCGGGCGACCGCCTCGTCCAGCAGGTCGTCCAGCTGGACGCCCGTCCCCTCGCGGGTCGACATCTTCCCCTCCGGGAGGTCGACGTAGGAGTAGATGACGTTCTCCAGGGCGTCGACGTCGTTGCCGAGCATCCGGAGCGTGCGCCGCAGTTGGTCGGCCTGCAGCTTGTGGTCCTCGCCCAGCACCGTCACCGCGCGGTCGTAGTTGGCGAACTTCCACTCGTGGTGGGCCAGGTCGCGGGTGGTGTACAGCGAGGTCCCGTCCGAGCGCAGGAACACGAGGTTCTTGTCGATCTCCTCGAAGGTCAACTGCCAGGCGTCCTCCTCGTAGACCGACCGGTCGTGGTCCTTCAGCCGGGCGACGACGTCGTCCGTCGACCCGTCCCGCATGAACCGGGTCTCCCTGACGAACTCGTCGAACTCCGCGGGCAGCCGGGCCAGACACTCCCGCATCCCGCCGAGGACGGCGTCGACCACCTCGCCGACCCGCTCGTAGGCCGCCTCGTCGCCCGCCTCCAGCCCCTGGAGGATGGCCTGGATCTCCGCCTCGGCGGCCTCGACCTCCGGGTCGGGGGCCTCCTCGAGGAACTCGTTGCCCTTCCGGTAGTACCGGACCATCCGGTACTCCGCGCGGTCGCGGGCGGGGTCGGGGAGGTCGGCCTCGTCGAACGTCTCGTAGGCCCACGTGAAGACGGCGATCTGCCGGCCGGCGTCGTTGACGTAGTAGTGGCGGTCGACGTCGTAGCCGGCGTAGTCGAGCAGGTTCGCGACGGCGTCGCCGATGATGGGGTTGCGCGCCCGGCCGACGTGGACCGGCCCGGTCGGGTTCGCCGAGGTGTGCTCGACGACGACCGAGGTGTCGCGGTCGGGCAGGCGGCCGTAGTCGTCGTCGAGCCCCGCCGACAGCGTCTCCCGGAAGTACGCCTCGTCGGGGAAGAAGTTCAGGTACGGCCCGTTCGGCTCGACGCGGTCGAGGAACCGGTGGTCGTCGGCGTCGACGTCGCCGGCCAGCTCGGCGGCGACCTCCGGCGGCGGCGCCCCGAGGTCGCCGGCCAGCCGGAAGGCGACGCTGGAGGCCAGCACCGCGTCGACGTCCGCCGGCGGCTCCTCGATGCCGAGGTCGTCGGTCGGCAGGTCCCGGGCCTCGAGGGCCGCCCGGAGCGCGTCGGCGACCGACTCGCGGAACGTCAGGAGCATACCGCACGTTCGGCGGCCGGCTCCCAAGGGCCTTCCGGAACGTCCGAAGGACGGAAAGAGTTAGCGTCGAGACACCGCCGGCCTCCTGCGGCTGCGGGCGCGCCCTCGGCGTAGCCGTGCTGTTGCACGTCGTCGTCCTCGCGGTCGCATTCGTCCGCACCGTTCGCTGGGGGCCCGTCCGGCGCGGCGAACGCGGGCGTGGTCTTCGGCAGCCTCCCCGACGTCGTCGTCGCCGGATGCCTGCTCCCGGCCGCGGACCGCTTCGGGTGAGGCTGGACGACGGGCCCGGCGTCAGGTCCGGACGTTGACGACCCGGCCGCCGGCGCAGAGCGCCTCGAGACAATCCTCGACGCTGTGGTGGTCGCCGTCGTGCCACCGCGGGTAGAGCCCCGCCAGCCCGTCGTCGGTCCAGACGGTGACGCAGATGGCCGGCAGTTCGAGCACGCGGTCGCGTCCGCCCGTGGCCGCCCGCGTCTCGAAGAAGGGGTGAAGCGAGTCGGCACCGACCGCCTCGACGAACTCGTCGTACAGCGCGACGGCCTCGGCCTCGACGCCGCCGTCGGCCGGCGCCCGGACCCGCTCGGGCCATTCCGTCACCTCGGCGTCCGCGACGACGCCAGCGGCCTCGAGCCGCTCGACGACCTCCCGGACCCGCGACTGCCGCTCGCCGACGACCGCCGAGACGCCGCGCCGGAGGTACGCCGCCACCCGGCCGCCGGTCGTCTCCCTGCCGGCCACCCGCACCACGACGCGGTCCGGGTCGCCGTCGGCAACGTCGAGTCCCCGTAGCATGCGAGGACGACACGTGAACGGAAACAAAAGCGTTCCGTGAAAGGAATAGGAGCAATATTACCTGTATAACCATGTTCGTACACCTCGACAAAAAAGACTCGACGGTCGAACGGTTCGGCCCGAGGGGAGACGGTGCCGCCGCTTCCGGTCGGAGCGGACTGGAGAAGGGGGCGGGCGGACGCGTCAGTTCCGGACGTTGGCGACGCGGTCGCCGCTGCAGAGCGCACGGACGCAGTCGCCGACGGTCTGTTCGACGTCGCCGTGCTGCGGGTAGAGGCCGACCAGCTCCCCGTCCTCGCGGATCGCAACGCAGACCGCCGGCAGGTCGACGACCGTCCCGTCGGCCCGCCGCTCGAACGACGGCTCGAGGGTGTCGGCACCGACCGCCGCGACGAACTCGGCGTAGCGCTCGTCCGCCGGCACGTCGCTCCAGGCGACGACGGAGACGTCCTCCAGCACCCCGGCGTTCTCGAGCCGCTCTATCTCCTCTCTGACGACCGCCTGCCGCTCGCGCTCGGCGCTCGTGGCGGTCTCGCGCACGTAGACGGTGACGTCCGCGTCCAGTTCGGTCCGGCCGGCGACCTTGATCATGGTCGGCACGTCGTCGCTCCCGCCCGACGTGTCCAGTCCTCTGAGCATATTTCATCCTGTCGGAAACGACGTAAAACGATTCCGTAGAAAGAATACAAATTGTTTTAGGATGACCCGTGACACCCCCCGACACGGTGTACGTTCCGGAGCCGAACGTACCGGAATCCGTGTGAACGTTTCCCGTGAGACGCCGACCCCGTGGATTTAGCACGGTCGCCGCGCAACGGCGGGATATGCCCAAGCAGGTCAGCCACCCGGACTACCACAGCGAGAACCACACCGCCGCCCAGACCTGCGGGTGGACGGCCAACGCCCTGCGCGGCGAGGGCCGCTGTTACAAGAATACTTCTACGGCATCCAGTCGCACCGCTGCATCCAGATGACGCCGGTCGTCAGGTGCAACGAGCGCTACGTGTTCTGCTGGCGGGACCACGCCGGTCACGCCTACGAGCTCGACGACGTCGCGTGGGACGACCCCGAGGCGGTGGTCGACGCCTCCATCGACCTCCAGCGGACGCTCCTCAGCGGCTTCGGCGGCAACGACGACGTGCCCCGCGAGGTCTTCGAGGAGGCCATGGAGCCGCGGCACGTCGCCATCTCGCTGGACGGCGAACCGACGCTGTACCCGTACCTGCCGGAGCTGGTCGAGGCGTTCCACGGGCGGGACATCACGACGTTCCTCGTCTCCAACGGCACCCGTCCGGAGGTGCTCGCGGAGTGCGACCCCACCCAGCTGTACGTCAGCGTCGACGCCGCCGACCGGCGGACGTTCGGGGAGGTGGTCAACGCCGTCGAGGACAGCGCCTGGGACCGGCTGGTGGAGACGCTGGACGTCCTCGCGGCGAAAGACGACACCCGGACCGTCCTGCGGACGACGCTGCTGAACGGCTACAACATGCACCACCCCGAGTGGTACGCGGCGATGGTCGACCGCGCCGACGCCGACTTCGTCGAGATGAAGGCGTTCATGCACGTCGGCAACTCCCGGGACCGGCTGGACCGCGGGGTGATGCCGGACCACGCCGATGTCGTCGCCTTCACCGAGGCCGTCGGCGACTACCTGCCTACCCACCCGGTGCTGCGGGACGTCCCCAAATCGCGGGTCGCGCTGCTGGCGCGGGAGGAAGACACCTGGGTGCCGGAGCTGAAAGGCGGCAGCGAGTTCTGGGAGGCGGAGCCGAACCGGTCGAGGTCATAGGGCGACGTCGGACGACGGTACCGCCGGTACATCCGCGTCCCGGACACGGGCGAGCCTGCCCGACCGCGGTCGTAACGTACCGTCTCGGTCACGCGTTGCGGAGCCGCTCCTCGCCGCCCCTGACAGCGAAAGGATTTTATATCGACCGTAGAATCGGAAATTATGGTCACGTCGACGTTCATGCATGGAACTTCACATGCGTTCTGAGGACGACGACCCCTCCTCGGTCACGCGACGGAACTGTCTCCGGCGCGGCGTGGAACTCGGCTCGGTCGGGTGTGCCCTCTCGACGGCAGGCTGTTTGGATTCACTCGGGGGGTCGAGCGTCGGGTCAAGCACGTCGAGGATCAGCGAACAGGAGGGCTCGGAACTGTCGCCCGACGAGTTCGAGGCGTACGTCGGAGACATGCAGGACCGCTACGGCGACGGCGGTCCCTGGGGGTCGGGCGGCGCCGACCTCGACAGCAAACTCTCCTACCGTGGAGCGTGGACGCAGCAAGTACACATCACCGAAGACGGAAACCCCTACCAGGGCGACCCCGACAACCTTCTCGTCACCTCGGACAACGCCGTCACGCTCTACGAGATCTCCGGAAAGGTCGACACGAACGGCAAACAGAACTTCGTGGTGCTTCTGTGGAGCGCTGCCCGGATTCCCGACGAGAAGCGCGGCGGCGGGCCGATAGAGGGAACGCCCGTCGTCAATCGAATCCAACCCGGTATCGAACTCGAGAAGTTCACGGAGGAACTGCTCGGGTACTTTCCCTCCAAGCGGCGAGACGGCGATACCGTTCCGGTCGCGTTCCCGCCGCCCGTATCCAGCGACTCGTCGTACCCGCTCCACCAGGGGAAGGTCGAGCCGGTCGCCGCCGAGACCCGCGTCGGCGAGGAGGGCAGATACGCCCTCGAGTGGTCCGGCGAGTACGACCGACGGCAGACGGTGATCGGCGTCGCCGAGGTTCGCTGGGACCCGGAAGAGACGTACAGTTTCACCTGGGACGTCGAACTGGCGGGCGGGCGGTCCCGCCTGCTGTAGCATGGCCGTCGTCGAGTTCGACGGCGTCGCGAAGCGGTTCGGCACCGTCACGGCGGTCGAGGACCTGTCGCTCGCGGTCGAGGAGGGAGAGGTGTACGGGTTCCTGGGGCCGAACGGCGCCGGGAAGACGACGACGTTCAACCTCCTGCTGGACTTCGTCGACCCGTCCCGCGGCAGCGTCTCCGTGTTCGGCCGTGACGCCTCGACCGAGAGCACGTACATCCGCCGCCGGACCGGCGTTCTGGCGGAGGACTACGGCATGTATGCCCGCCTCACCGGCCGGGAACATCTCAGGTTCGCGATTCGAACGAAGGACGCCGCCGACGACCCGGCGGACCTGCTGGAGCGGGTCGGACTGCGGGACGCTGCCGACCGTCGCGCCGGGTCGTACTCGAAGGGGATGCGACAGCGCCTCGCGATAGCGGTGGCGCTCGTCGGGTCGCCGGACCTCCTGGTGCTCGACGAGCCGTCGAGCGGGCTCGACCCCAACGGCGGGGCCATGTTTCGCCGGTTGATTCGCGAGGAGCGCGACCGGGGGGCGACGGTGTTCCTGTCGAGCCACCTGCTCGAGGAGGTGCAGGCGCTCTGTGACCGGGCCGGTATCCTCTCGGACGGTCGGCTGCTCGTCGAGGGAACCGTCGACGAACTGCTCGCCCGGGCGACGGTTCGGCCAAAAATGACCGTCGAAGTCGACCGCATTCCCGACACCCTTCCGAGGGCTCTCGGCGACGTGGATGGGGTTTCGGAGGTGACGACCCGCGAGGACTCCCGGGAGCTCGACGTCCGGTGTATCGACGGACAGAGCAAGTTCCGGGCGTTATCGGCGGTCGTCGAGTCGAGCGCCGAACTCGTCGACTTCGAGACGGCGGCGGTCCCGCTCAACGAGGCGTTCCAGCAGATAACCGACCGGGCGACGGACGGAGGTGGCGACGACTGATGTGGAACGACGTTGCCTGGAAGGAGTTCAGGGACGCGCTCCGGTCGCGGTCAGTCGTCGCCGCCTCGGTGCTGCTCGTCGCTCTGAGCCTCGGCGCCCTGGGCTTCGAGCTAGTTCGCGGCGTGACTCCGGAGTCTCCGACACGTCTCCTGTTCCTGCTCGGCGGCGTGTTCTCGTGGGCAGTTCCGATAATCGCCCTGGTAACGACCTACGGGGCAATTCTCCACGAGCGGAGCTCCGGGAGCCTTCGATTTCTCCTCGGGCTCCCGAACTCGCGGCGGGACATCATCACCGGGAAGTTCCTCGCCCGGAGCGGGGCGGTCGTGATACCCATCGTGGGAAGCGTCGCGGCCGTTCTCGCGGGCATGGTGGCCGCCGGTATCCCGGTTCCACTATCGGTGTACCTGCCGTTCCTGGCTCTGAGCGCGCTGTTAGGCGCGGCGTTCGTCGGAATCGGTCTGGCCGTCTCGACGCTCTCGACGTCCGGTACGCGGACCATTGCCGCCGTGGTCGGTCTCTACTTCGCGTTCAGGCTCGTCTGGCGGGTCCTGCTGACGTTTGCGGTCTTCCTGTCGTACGGCTACCAGCCGCTCGAGCGAGAGCTGCCGGCGTGGTACTTCCTCGTCGGGAGAGCGAACCCGATCACGGCGTACCTCGGGGCGACGGACCTCCTGTCGCAGCCGACCGACGTGACGAATTTTTTCGTGCAGACGCCGTCGCCGTCGGTCGCCGCGTCCGTCCCGTCCCCGTGGCTCGAACTCGCCTCCCTCTGCCTCTGGGGTGGCCTCTCGCTCGCCGCCGGATACTACCGGTTCTCGACGACAGACCTGCAGTGACTCAGCCACGTTCCGGCATCGGTAACGCTTGGGTGCCGGACCTGAAGAGCGGCAGCAGGTGCTGGGCGGCCGACCCCTGCGCGGAGCCCCGGCGGTATCGCCGTTACGACGCCAGGACGACCTCTATCGAGAGGCCAGCCTCGGTCGTCATCCGTCTTGCCTTCTCGAGGTTCGTCCCCGCGGTTCCGTTGGTGCCGACGTGCGTGAGGATACCCGCCGCCTCGACGCCGGTCAGCCCGCTCGCACCGGGTTCGCCGACCTGGACGGCCGAGCCGGAGTCGCCCGGTGCCGCCGGAAGAACGGCCGTCCAACTGCCGCTGGCGCCGTCGTTGCCGGTTCCGGTTCCTGTCCGGCTCTTCGTCGCGACGGTCTCGCCGGTGACGACGCCGTTACCGTACTGGACGACGGTGTCGCCGGCGTCTATCTCGCCGGTCTCGTCCGGTCCGCCCCAGGTCGGCATCGACGGGTCGAGGAGGTCCTCGGCCGCCGACGGCACCTCGACGAGCCCGAAGTCGAAACCGACCTCGGTGCCGTCGTCGGCCCGCTGACGGGCGTAGACGACGTCGCCGAGCTCGACCACCTCGCCGCGGAGGCCGCCAGCCAGCGCCGCCGCGCCGCCGAACTGGCAGTCGACGCAGACCCGTACCTCGACGTCGGTGAGTTCCGGCCCCTCGTCGAGTTCGGTCCCTCCGGCGGCCGAGGAGCCGAGGAAGCAGTGGCCGGCCGCCCCGAGGTACGTGGTCCCCGAGTCGTCCGTCCAGACGAAGTTGGCCGTACAGCCCGCCTCGCCGCCGCCGGGCGGCGTGACGAACAGCATCGACCCCGGGCCGATTCCGTCGCTCGTCTCCGGGACGCCGGCCGCGGGTACCGTCTCGGGGTCCGTCGGAACGTCCGAGAGGTCCGCGGGGCCGAGCTGTCGGAACGACCCGCCGTCGGACGCCGCGGCGACCCCGCCGAGGCCGCCGATCCCGGCGAAGGCGGCGGTCGACCGTAGCACGTTACGTCGGCTGACTCCGTTCTCTCGTGGCACGTCCGGCGGAAGACTGGTAATATAAAAGTAGTTTATTCAGGATAATACCGACTCTTTAAATTCTACCCGGGGTGGCTGCCGTGGCCGCGTCCGTCGGACGGGTCTCGACCGCGTCGACCCGTTCAGACGGTGACGTCCTCGCCGGCAGTGACGACCTCGAGGTCGGCGACGTCACTGTCGACGTCCTCAATGGGCGCCAGTTCGACGCCCTCGCCGTCGCCGTCGTCGGCGCCGGCCCCGTCGACCGTCGGCATGTTGATACACCGCGGGATGGTCGTCCCGGCGGTGCCGACGGTGGTGAGGTGCGTCAGGACGCCGGCGGCGTCGGTGGCCCGGGCAGCCTCGTACTCCGCCAGCAGCGACCCGGAGTCGCCCGGCGACGCGCGGATACCGGCGTACCAGGCGTCGTTGACGTCGTCTCCGTCCCGGTCCTTCTGGACGATGCCACCCTCGGAGACGCCGCGGGTCGCCTGCGTGGCGAAGACCTCGCCGTTGCCGACGCCGGCGCCGAACTGACAGACGGTCTCGCCCTGCGGGACAGGGCCGTCCTCGACGCCGATGGGACCGCCGAACTGCGGGATGGACGGGTCGACGGCCGGCCGCAGCTCCTCGGGAATCCGGACGAGGCCGAAGTCGTGGCCGACCTGCGTCCCGTCGGGCAGGTTCTGGCGGGCGTAGACGACGTCACCCAGTTCGTACGTCTCGCCGTCGATGACGCTCAGCCCGGCCGCGCCGCCGAAGGTGCAGTCCTTGCAAATCTTCACGGACGTGGCCCGGTCGGTCGGCTGGAGATTGTCGTCGCTCTCGCCGTCGCGTTTGGCGTTCTCGGTCGCGTTCTTCCCGCCGGCGAGGAAGCAGTGGCCGGCGGCGCCGATGTACAGCGGGTGGCGCTCGGGGTCGTCCACCTCGTCGTCGCCGCCGATCGTGGTACTCGTGTCCCGCCACACGAAGTTCGCCGAACAGCCGAACGTCCCGGCGCCGTCGATGGTGATGATCAGCTGTGACCCGGGCTGGATGCCGGTGGCCGGCTCCGGCAGCGGCTCCGAAGCCGAGATGGTGGTCGTTCGGTCCTCGACGCCGGTCAGGTCGACGCAGGGAATCTGCCCCTCGACCTCGGGGGCGTCGCCCTCGCTCGCGCTCGCGGTCCCGACGATACCGAGTCCGGCCGTCGCGGCCGCACCCGTTCGAAGCAACTTCCGACGTGGAATCTCGTCAGTCATCCAGTCGCATGATTGAGGATGGTTCCGATATGTGTACTGCCGGAGATTTGCCCGGGTTTATATCAGCGTTCAAATGAGTGAAATGTGAGTACCGTGAACGACACACACTGTACGAAGCGACGGGTTCTTTACTGAACGGGCGTTAACTGCACTACGGCGTCCTGGCCTGCCGTCTCATTTCCGTGAAGCTTCATGCATTCGTTATGCTTATCAGGTGTGGAGCCGTAGCTACGGGTATGTCACGAGCGACCGAGCGCGTCGGCCACGACGAGCTGGCAACGCTGAAGCTCGTCGCCCTCGACGGCGCGCTCGACGGCCGGACGGCGGTGACCTGCGCCGCCCTGGCCGACCGGCTCGACGCGTCGACGCAGACGGCCTCGCGGCGGCTCCAGCGGCTCGAGGACGCCGGCCACCTCGAACGGGAGATGACCGGCGACGGCCAGCTGGTCGCCGTCACCGAGGCCGGGCGGCGGGCCCTCCAGCGGGAGTACGCCGACTACCGCCGGCTGTTCGAGGACGACGCTGGCGTCGAGCTGTCGGGGACCGTCACCAGCGGCATGGGCGAGGGGCGGCACTACATCTCGCTGCCCGGCTACATGCGGCAGTTCCGCGAGCGGCTGGGCTACGAGCCGTTCGAGGGGACGCTCAACGTCGACCTCGACGAGGCGGGCGTTCGCGACCGCGCCCGGATGGACGCCCTCGACCCGGTCGACATCGACGGCTGGGAGGACGACGAGCGGACCTACGGGCCGGCGTTCTGCTGGCCGGCGACCGTCGAGGCCGAGACGGGGCGGTACGAGACGGCCCACGTCATCGCGCCGGAGCGGACCCACCACGGCGAGGACCAGCTGGAGCTCATCGCGCCCGACCGCCTCCGGGACGAACTGCGGCTCGAGGACGGCGACCGCCTCACCATCCATGTCTCGGAGTAGCGACCCGACGGGCGCCCGGCGGGGCGTCGACGACGCCGTCGCCGCCTTCGCCGCCGGCGACCCGGTGCTTGTCCACGACGCCGCCGACCGCGAGGGCGAGGTCGACCTCGTCTACCCGGCCGCCGCCGTCGACGCCGACGACGTCGCCCGGATGCGCGACGACGCCGGCGGGCTGGTCTGCGTCGCGCTCCCGCACGACGTCTGTGCGACCTGGGAGCTGCCGTTCGTCCGCGAGGCGCTCGACCACCCCGCCGCCGGCGCCCACGAACTCTCCTACGGCGACCGCTCGTCGTTTTCGATCACCGTCAACCACCGCGACACCTTCACCGGCATCACCGACGAGGACCGCTCGCTCACCATCTCGGCGCTGGGGGAGGCCGCCGCCGAGGTCCGGCGGGCGACGGCGCTGGCCGGCGACG
>JAHENN010000176.1 GCA_018609665.1 Haloarculaceae archaeon
GCCGTTCTGTTGTCCACTCTCGCACACCCGAGCCGCGGCGCCGGTCAGAACGGTGCCGCCGCGTCGTCGCCCGTCTCCTCGTCGTCGCCCGTCTCCTCGTCGTCGCCCGTCTCCTCGTCGTCGCCCGTCTCGCCCGCCTCGAGGTCGTACGACCAGCCGCTGATTCCGGTCGACAGCGACTCGACCCGGCCGGAGAACCCCCCGAAGGAGCCGATGAGCCGGGCCGCCTGGACGCTGGCCTCGCCCTTCGGGCAGACGGTGACGACCCGGTCGGCGTCGGCGACCGACTCCACCCGGTCGGTCAGTTCCTCGAACGGGACGTTGTCGCTGCCGGGGATGTGGCCCCGCCGGAACGCCGACGGCGACCGGATGTCGACCACCCGGACGTCCTCGTCGCCGGACTCCAGCAGCGCGTGCAGGTCGTCGTCGTCGATCTCGCCGTCCATACCGGACGGACGGCGACGACCGGCTTAAGCGGCCGGCTACAGGTAGCCGTCGGCTTCCGCGAGCAGCAGCCCCTCGATGGTGGCGTCGTTGGCCGGCGGCTCGCGGGCCAGCTCGAGGGCCGTCGCCAGCGGGACGGTCCGGACGTCGAGGAACTCGCTGCCGTCGAGCGTCCGCTCGCCGGCCGAGAACTCCTCGGCCCAGACGACGCCGCGTTCGTGTCGCAACACCCCCGTCGAGCACCAGAACGACTCGACCAGCTCGACGTCGTCGGCGACGAGGCCGACCTCCTCCTCCAGCTCGCGGGCGCCGGCCTCGGCGTAGCTCTCGCCGTCCTCGACGACCCCGGCCGGCAGCTCGTAACACAGCTCCCGGATGGTCGGCCGGAACTGCTCGACCATCACGACCGCGCGGTCGGCGTCGACAGACGGCAGCCCGAGCCGCTCGGGGGCGTCGACGACCGCGACGACGACGGCCGCCGCCGGCAGCTCCGCCCAGTAGTAGCGCTTCCGGCCGCCGTCGGGCAGCTCCACGAGGTCGTAGCCGCCGGCGTACCAGCCGGTCTCGTACTCGGTGACCGACTCGACGACGCGCCAGTCGTGGTCGGCGGGGCTGGGGTCGGGGTCGGTCATGCCGGCTCCGACCTCCGGACGATCTCGAGCCGGTAGCGCCGGCCGTCGACCCGCAGGTGTGCGACGTCGCCGGTCGGCGCGTCGCCGCTCCGGTCGACGGCCGGCGGGTTGCGGGCCTCGAACTCCTCGAACTCTGCGAACGGCGTGTGCGTGAACGCCTCCTTGAATCCGACGACGCCGGTGTAGTACGGCTCCGAGCGGCCGGGGTCGTCGTCGGCGGCCTCGACGGCCCCGAAGGAGTAGGGGAACCGCCGCTCCGAGAGGTTCTCGCCGGCGACGGCCGGCCCGCCGGCGGCGACCGTCGCCTCGACGTAGTACGGGTCGCCCGTCCGGATGAGCCCCGGCAGCGCGCCCAGCGCCAGCAGGACGACGACCAGCCCCGCGATGGCCAGCAGGGCGTTGCGGGTTACGGGCCGCATAGCTCCTCGCGGTAGAGGCGGTTGAACGCCATCCGGCGGACGGTCGCGACGGCCGCCTCCGGCTCGGAGCCGAAGGTCGCCGCCACCGCCCGCCCGGCGGCGGGGGCGTCGTGCCAGGCGACCCGGTCGGCCGCCTCGTGGCCGACGACGTGGACGTCGCGGTCCGTCTCCGCCCGCCAGGCCTCGAACGCCTCGGCGTCGTCCACCCGGACCGCCAGCTCCTCGGCGAACATCGTCTGCCGGGCCGTCTCCACCACGTCGCCCGTCACCCGTTCGTCGTACTCCTCGCGGTCGAACTCCATGGCCTTCGCGACCTCGCGGACGACCGTCTGGGCGGTCGGCCCGAGCGCCTCGAAGCGCTCGTGGGCCGCCGCCCACGTCTCCGGCGCCAGCGTCCCTTGCATGTCCACCCGTACGGACGCCGGGGTGTTACCCGTTGTTATCCTTCTCGTCTTCGTCGCCCGCGTCGTCCGCGTCGAGCATCCGGCGGGTCATCTCGCGGGCCTCCTCGAGGATCTCCGCCGCCTCCTCGTCGGTCGGTCCGCGGCCGTCGCCGGCCGCCCCATCGCGCGCGCGGTCTGCGTCCGCGTGGTCGTGGCCGGCCTGTCCGTGGCTGTGGCCGGCGTCGTCGAAGAGCGCACCGGACCGCTCGGCCGGCGGGTCGCCGCCGTCGTCGAGGCCGCCGACGGTGTCCTCGAACACCTGCGGGAACTCGGCGGCCTCGACCTTCTCGGCGGCGACGTCGGCCAGTTCGGCCTCGCCCATCTGGCCCCAGTCGGGGACGTGTTCGTCGAGCCAGGCCTCGTGTGCGTCGTCGCCGAGTATGGCGGTGAACGCGAGGTGGTTCGCGAGGTGGCCCCCGTCGGCCTGGGGGTCCGAACAGACCGGGCAGGCGTATCCCATGGCCGTCGTTGGGCGGCCAGCCGCAAAACGGCTGTCATCCCCCCCGGACCATGATGTAGGCGTCCTCGCCGTCGTCGTAGTAGGCCGGGATGACGTGGCGGGTCTCGAAGTCGAACTCCCGGTACAGCGACTGTGCGGCCTCGTTGGTCGCCCGGACCTCGAGCTTCACCCGGTCGGCGCCGTCGACGGCGAGCGTCCCGAGCGCCTCCCCGAGCAGGAGCCGGCCGATGCCCTCGCCGCGGCGCTCCGGCGCGACCGCGAGGTCCTTGACGTGGCCCATCGCGGTGCCGTGGTTCGGCGTCGTGTCGGCGACCACGTAGCCGACCACCCCGTCGTCGTCGGCGACCAGAAAGCCCGGCTCCCCGAGGAACCCCTCGAAGGCCGCGTACGGCCACGGCTGGGCGAACGACCGCTTCTCGATTCGGGACACCTCCAGCAGGTCCGCGCGGACCGCCTCTCGCACCCCCATCTCGGCGCGCGCGGTGGTCGCGGTCACGCCGTGTAGTTGTGCCGAGGGCGTTATATTCCTACCGGGAGCCGGCGCCGGGCCAGAAGATTCATGTACCTGTGCGTGCAAGTTCCGCGTGCACCCATTTGGGTGCATCCCCACCCCCCACC
>JAHENN010000177.1 GCA_018609665.1 Haloarculaceae archaeon
CGACGACCGACACGGTCGGGGGTCCGTCGGCGTCTCGGACCCGACGACCCGGCCCCCGCGTGGCTACCGCGCGACGGCGTTCGTCGCCTCGCGCATGACCTCGATGGCCTCCTTCAGCGTCTCGATGCCGACCGCATACGAGATGCGGGCGTGGCCGGCGCCGTGGTCGCCGAAGGCCTCGCCGGGGACGACGACGACGCCGCGGTCGATGACGGCGTCGACCCAGCCGTCCGGAACCCGCGGCATCGCGTAGAAGGCGCCCTTCGGCGTGGGCACCTGCAGGCCCATCTCCTCGAGGCCGTCGACCAGGACGTCCCGCCGCCGCTCGAAGGCCTCGCGCATCTCGTCGACGTGGCCCTGCGGGCCCTCGAGGGCGGCCTCGGCGGCGAACTGCGCCGGCGCGGAGGCACACGCCTGGACGTACTGGTGGACCCGCAGCATCCGCTCGATCCGCTCGTGAGGGCCGGTCACCCAGCCCAGCCGCCAGCCGGTCATCGAGTAGAACTTCGAGGCCGCGTTGACGACGACGACGTTGTCCGAGTCGGCGTAGGACATCGGCGAGTGGTGCTCGCCGTCGAAGACGAACGGCTCGTAGACCTCGTCGGAGATGCACAGCACGTCGTGGTCGTCGGCGATGCGGGCGAACGCGCGGATGTCGGCCTCGCTCTGGACGGCGCCGGTGGGGTTGGCGGGGCTGTTGACGACGAAGGCGGCGGTGTCGTCGGTGATGGCGGCCTCGACGGCCTCCGGCGACATCGTCAGGTCCTCGCGCAGCGCCACGGGCTTCGGGTCGCCGCCGGCCAGGTGCGTCAGCGCCTCGTAGGAGACGAAGCCGGGGTCCGGGACGAGGACCTCCTGGCCCTCGTCGACGTGGGCCTCGATGGCGATGTGCAGCGCCTCGCTGCCGCCGGCCGTCGCGATGACGTCGGCCGGGTCGACCGAGAAGCCGTTGTCGCGGTCGTGCTTCGCCGCGATGGCCTCTCGCAGCTCCGCGGTGCCCTTGTTGGAGGTGTAGGCGTCGGTCTTGCCGGCCTCGATGGCGTCGACGGCCGCCTGCCGGGCGTGGGCCGGCGCCGGGAAGTCCGGCTGTCCGAGCCCGAGGTTGATGGCGTCCTCGCCCGCCGCCTCGAACACCTCGCGGATGCCGCTGATGGAAACCTGCTCGACGCGCGAAGAAAACTCCGTCATGTTCCACCGGCGGGCGCGAGTCGGGTTAACTCTGCTGGATGCGTGCGGTCACTCCTCGACGGCGTCCCGCAGCCGCTCGATGTGCCGCTCCAGCCGCCGCAGCGTCGCGTCGGCGTCGGCGTAGCCGTGGTCGTACTCCTCGTAGGCGGCCTCGGCCCGGTCGAGAAACTCCTCGACGGCCTCGTCGGTGTCGGTCATGTCCGTCCGTCCGAGCGCAGCCGACAAAACGCCCCCGGTGGCGGTCCGGCCCGCCGTCGTCGGGCCGTCGGTGCTCGAACGTTCGCCGACTGGTGCGTCATCGCTCCCCCTTGCGACCACTCCGGCGGACGCCGGCGCCGACACACGGGCCACCCGAGCATCCGCGAGGGAGCGAGCGGGCGCGTGAGAAGTGGGCGTCAGTGCTTGAACGCCCGCTGGCCGGTGAACGCCATCGCGATATCGCGGTCGTTTGCGGCCTCGATGACGTCCTCGTCGTTGACGGACCCGCCGGGCTGGACGACGGCCTCGATGCCGGCGTCGGCGGCCTCCTCGAGGCCGTCGGGGAACGGGAAGAAGGCGTCCGAGGCCATCACCGCGCCGTCGGCATCCTTGCCCTCGGCGTGTTCGTCGGCCTTCATCGCCGCCAGCCGGACGGCGTCGACGCGGGAGACCTGTCCCATGCCGACGCCGACCGTCTCCGTGCCGTCGGCGAAGAGGATGGCGTTTGACTTGACGTGTTTGATTGTCTGCCAGGCGAACAGCATGGTCTCGACCTGGTCGTCGGTCGGCTCGCGGTCGGTGACGAACTCGAGGTCGGCGGCGGTCAGCGACTGGCGGTCCCGCTCCTGGAGGAGCCGGCCGCCGACGAGGTCGGTCTCGACGAGCGAGGCCGACGACGGGTCCCCGAGGTCGCCGACGTCGAGCACGCGGAGGTTCTCCTCGCCGCGGAGGACGTCCAGGGCGGCGTCGGTGTAGCCGGGGGCGACGACGACCTCCTTGAACGAGTCGGTGATCGCCTCGGCGGTGGCGGCGTCGCAGGCGCGGTTCAGCGCGACGATGCCGCCGAAGGCGCTCATCGGGTCCGTCGACAGCGCGTCGTCGTACGCCGTCGCGAGGTCGTCGGCGACCGCACAGCCGGCGGGGTTGGTGTGCTTGATGACCGCCGCCGCCGGCTCGTCGAACTCCCGGACGAGCCGCAGCGCCCCGTCGGCGTCGTTGTAGTTGTTGTACGACAGCGCCTTCGCGCCGGCGTTCAGCTGGTCGGCGCCGACGACGCCGCCGTCGAGGCCGTCGTCGGCGTAGACGGCGGCCGCCTGGTGGGGGTTCTCGCCGTACCGCAGCCCGCGGTCGCGGTCGGCGCTGGCCAGCCGGCGGGCGGGGAACCGGCCGTCCTCGTCGCCGGCCACGGAGACCTCGCCGGCCTCGCGGTCGACGTCGACCCGGTCCTCGGCGAACCACCGCACCGCACGCGGGTAGGCGGTGAACTCGGCGTCGTAGAGGACCCGCTCCTTCAGGTCGTCGACGTCGTCGCCGTCGTAGACCGGGACGGGCTCCTGGGTGACGATGGGGCCGCCGTCGACCGTCTCGTCGACGACGTGGACGGTACAGCCGCTGACGGCGACGCCGGCCTCCAGGACCTGCTCGTGGGCGTCCAGCCCCGGGAACGACGGCAGCAGCGACGGGTGGACGTTCAGCGTCGTCGGCGCCGCCTCGAGGAACGTCTCCGTGAGGATGCGCATGTAGCCGTCCAGACAGACCAGGTCGACGTCGTACCCCTCCAGCCGCCGGAGGACGCGCCGTTCGTGGTCCGCCCGCGACTCGGCGTCCTCCCTGACGACGACCTCGGTCGGGATGCCGCGCTCGGCGGCGCCCTCCAGCACCGGGGCGCCCTCCTCGTTCGCGAGCACGACGGCCAGCTCCGCGCCGCCCGGCGCCGCGTCCGCCAGGTGCAGCAGGTTCCGGCCGCGGTTCGAGGCCATACCGGCGATTCTCATGGTCGTGATGGACCCCGCGGCGGCAAAAGGAGTTGCGGTTGTCGCCGCCGGCGTATGCACGGACGTGGACAGACCGCGGCCGACCGGCGCGATATATCCTCCGAGTATACACGTTCGTTCAACGGGACGGCGTGCACGCGCTCCTCCGCGGCCGAGCGCGACCGCCCGCCCGGAGCGACACGCTTTTTCACCGGGTTCCCCCATCGACGGACATGCCCCGGGGCCCGCTCGAGGCCGTCTCGCCGCTGGACGGCCGTTACGCCCGCTACACGGAGCCGCTCACCGACTACGCCAGCGAGGCGGCGCTGATGCGCGCCCGCGTCCGCGTCGAGGTCGAGTACCTCCTCGCGCTCGCGGACCTCGAGGCCACGCCGCTGGCGCTCGACGACGGGAGCCGGGCGGAGCTGCGGGCGCTGTACGAGGAGTTCGACGCCGACGACGCCGACGTCGTCAAGCGGCTGGAGACGGAGGGATACGGCGACCACGCGGCGACCAACCACGACGTCAAGGCCGTCGAGTACTTCCTCCGGATGCACCTTCCCGACGCGGAACGGCAGGGCCCGTGGGTCCACTTCGCCCTGACCAGCGAGGACGTCAACAACCTCGCCCACCGGCTGCTGCTGCGCGGCGCGGTCGAGGGGGTGCTCGTCCCGGAGATACGCGAGCTGCGGGACGCGCTGGCGGCGGCGGCCCGCGAGCACCGCGACCTGCCGATGCTGGCCCGCACCCACGGCCAGCCGGCGACGCCGACCACCTACGGCAAGGAGCTGGCCGTCTACGCCTCGCGGCTGGGGCGGGCGTGCGGCCGGCTGGAGGCGACCGTCGACGACCTCTCCGGCAAGCTCGCCGGTGCCTCCGGCACCTACGCCGCCCACGAGGCCGCCTACCCCGGCATCGACTGGCGGGCCGTCGCCGGGCGGTTCGTCGCCTCGCTCGGCCTCGACCACGAGCCGCTGACGACGCAGGTCAACCCCTGCGACGACCTCGCGGCGGTCTTCGACGCGCTGCGGGGCGTCAACAACGTCCTCCGGGACCTGGATCTGGACATGTGGCTCTACGTCTCGGACCGCTATCTGGGCCAGGAAACCGTCGCGGGCGAGGCCGGGTCGTCGACGATGCCGCACAAGGTCAACCCCATCGACTTCGAGAACAGCGAGGGCAACCTGACGAAGGCCAACGCCGACCTGACCTTCCTCGCGGACTACGTGACGACCTCGCGGCTCCAGCGGGACCTCTCGGACTCGACGGTCAAGCGCAACGTCGGCGCCGCCCTCGCGCACTGTCTCATCGGCTACCGGAAGACCGCCGCCGGCCTCGAGACGGTCGCGCCGAACGAGGCCGTCATGCGGGAGGCGCTGGCTGAGAACCCGGAGGTCATCGGCGAGGCCGTCCAGACGATCCTCCGCCGGGAGGGCGACACCGGGGCCTACGAGCGCGTCAAGGAGCTGACCCGCGGACAGCGCGCGACGCTCTCGGACTTCCGCGAGCTGTTCGACGACCTCGATGTCGAGGAGTCGGTCCGCGAGGAGCTGTACGCGCTGACGCCCGCTGACTACGTCGGCGTCGCGGGCGACCTCGTCGACGACCTGGACTGACGGCGCTCACTCGACGCCCGGCGCCGCCTCCTCCAGCCGCGTCAGGTCACCGAACGTCTCCCGGCGGCGGGTGACCCGCTCGTCGCCGCCCTCGATCGCGACCTCGGCGGGCCGGGGCTGGGAGTGGAACTGGCTGGCGAGGTTGATGCCGTAGGCGCCGACGTTGCCGACCGCGAGCACGTCGCCGGGTTCAGGACGCGGAATCGGCCGGTCGGTGCAGAAGACGTCGGCGCTGGTGCAGAGCGGCCCGCCGACGCTGGACTCGACGGGCTCGCGGTCCGGCGCGGTGACGTTGCGGATGTGGTGGTAGGAGCCGAACATCGCGGGCCGGACCAGGTCGGTCAGCCCGGCGTCGACGCCGACGACCCGCGTCTCCGGCGCCTCCTTGACCGTGTTGACCCGCGCCAGCAGGACGCCGGCGTCGGCGACGACGTACCGGCCGGGTTCCAGCGCGACGGTCGCATCGAGGTCGGCCGTCACCGCCCGGACCATCCCGGCGGCGGCCTCGAGGTCCAGCGGCGCCTCGTCGGGCCGGTACGGGACGCCGAAGCCGCCGCCCAGGTCGACGAACTCCAGGTCACCGACCCGGCCGGCGGCGTCGGCGACCCGCCGGAGGGCGCGCCGGTGGTCGTCAAGGTCCTCGCCGAGGACGCCGCTGCCGACGTGGGCGTGCAGCCCCACGAGGTCGAACCGCTCGCGGGCCTCGCTGGCGACCCGCTCGACCTCGTCGTACGGCAGGCCGAACTTCGCGTCCTTGCCCGTCGCCACCTTCTCGTGGTGGCCGGTCCCGATGCCGGGGTTCACGCGCAGCGCGAGCCGGCCGTCGAAGCCGCGCTCGGCGAGGCGGTCGAGCGTCATCTCCGCACCCGCGGTCATCGTCAGCTCGGGCGTGTCCTCCCACAGCTCGACCGCGTAGTCGAGGTCGCCGGCCGGCGGGTTGACGGCGGTGTACTGGAGGTCCTCGGCGGGGACGCCGGCGGCCAGCGCCCGGTGGAGTTCGCCGGCGGCGGCGCACTCGACGTCGGCGCCGGCGTCGGCCAGCGTCCGCAGCACCGCACGCCCGGTGTTGGCCTTCGCCGCGTACATCACGTGGGCGAAGTCGAAGGCCTCCCGGAAGCGGGCGAAGTTCGCCCGGACGCGGTCGTGGTCGGTCACGTACAGCGGCGTGCCGTGTTCGTCGGCGAGCCGCTCCAGCCGGTCGTCGTCCCAGTCGGCCAGGCGCCTGACGGCCGGCGAGGCGGTGAGACTCATTGTCCGTCGAAGGGCGGGCCGGATAACAAGGCTGTCGGCTCGGACCGAAACGCTTGGGCCGCTCGAGCGTCCACGACGAGGTATGACCGACGACCGGCGGACGACGGACGCGACCCGCGAGCGCGACGGCGACGCGAACGCGGACACGGGCCCCGTCGGCGCCGTCCTCGGGGCGACGCTCGGCCCGCTGGGCGCCGCCGTCGGCGGCGTCGTCGACGAGAGCCGCCTCGCGATCGGGTTCTCGCTCGGGAGGGCCGACGCCGCCCCCGACGCGGACCTCGAGGAGGCGACGACCATCGAGATCGAGGGCGGCGACGAGGCCCGCGACGGATAGCGCTTAACTGACCGACCGACGACGACGGAAAGGGGCAGCCCGTTCCGGGAGCCGTAATTGATTCACGGCCGCGAGACGTAGCGGGAAGCATGACCGACGACGACAGCCACGGGCACGGCCTCGAGGGGTGTCTCTCGGACGACCCCGAGGAGGCGGCGGCCAGGAGCGCGACCGCCAGCGGCTTCGCCGGGTCGGTGCTCGGCGCCGTCGGCGGGCCGGCCGGCGCCACCGTCGGCGGCCTGGTGTGGGGCACGGCCGGCTACCTCGCCGGCTACACCGCCGCCAGCGTCTCGCAGGCGATGGACGACGACGAGGAGGCGGCGACCGACCCCGTCGAGATCGACACGGCCCACGAGGACGAGAGCGACGGCCACGACGACGAGGACGAGAGCGACGGCCACGACGACGAGGACGACGGAAACGGCGACGAACACCAGGCCGGCCACGACGACGAGGAGGGCAGCGGTGACGGTAGCGACCACACCGACGACCCGGACGACCCCGCCGACGAGTCCTGACGACGCCCGCTACTCGACGTCGATCTCGACGGCCTCGGCGTCGGCGCCGAGGTCGGCCAGCGCGAGCCGCAGGTTGCGCAGGTTCGCCTTCCAGGCGGCGTCGAAGGCGTCGCCGACGAGCGGTATCGACCCGACCGCGAAGTCGACGCCGACGTTCGCCAGCATCCGCAGCAGCGTCAGATAGGAGACGCCCAGTCGGGCCGACTCCAGGACGATGTACCCCGACAGCGCCGCCGCAACGGCGTCGCCGGCGACCGGCAGGACGCCGACGACCGGGTCGAGGCCGACCCTGAACTCCGTTCCCGGCACCCTGATGCTGTCGTCGAGGAGACGCGCGACGAACCGCATCCGCCGGAGCGCCGCCTCGTCGACGGAATCCGGAATCGACTCGGCGTCGTCGGGTCGTGAGTTCAGCAAACGTGTCGACGGGGAATCCATACCACCGCTCGGAATCCCAGGGAAGTAAATTACCCGGCCAGACGAAGCACGAGCCCCGGTCTGGGGCGCGGCAGCGGTCCCGTCGCCTGCGCGTGGACGCCCGCTCACTGCCCGAGAGACCTCGCCGCGCGTCCGGCCGGCGTGGTCGCCACTCTCCCTATCCCTATAGGCCTGGAGTATATGTTTGATTAATGCTTGCAGTTCACATGGCTACCAAGGAGGCGGACCCGCAGTCGGCGGGCGTCGAGCTGGCGTTCGAGGTGCGGGACCCGGAGCTGTTCTTTGTCCGCGCCTCTCGAGCCGCCGACTGCCGGGTGACGCTCGCCGAGATGGTGCATCGGTCCGACGGCCGGCTGCTGGAGTACTTCGTCGTTGAGGGGGCCGGCGCCGAGGCGGTCCGCTCGGTGGCTGCCGACGCGTCGGCGATCGACCGGACGCGCATCATCCGGGAGGCGAGCGACGAACTCCTGGCGGAGTTCATCCACTCCGGACCGTGTATCGGCGCGACGCTGGCCGACACCGGGGCGGTCGCCCGGACGGTCGAGGCGACCGGCGGGGTCGGCCGCGCCGTGGCCGACGTGCCGCCGCACACCGACGCGTCGACGGTCGTCGAGGCCGTCTGCCGGCGGCACGACGCCGACCTCGCCGCCCGCCGCAACCGGGACCGTGCGGCGCCGGGGTTCACCAGCCGGGCATTCCGTGCGGCGCTGGCCGACCGGCTCACCGACCGGCAGTTCGAGGTGATACGGACCGCGTACGCGGGCGGATACTTCAGCTGGCCCCGGGAGAGTTCGGCCGAGGAGTGCGCCAGCGCGCTCGGCATCACGCAACCAACGTTCAACGAGCACCTCCGGGTCGGACAGGAGAAGCTCGTGCGGGCACTGTTCGACGCCGACGCCGACTCGGACTCCGGCGAGGTCGCGCCGACGACGAGCTCGTCGTCACGGGACCGCGAGTGACGGGAGCCGAACTGTCGCGACGTGGACCGTGCCGCGGGTAGCCCGACGTCAGTCGTACCGCGTCCGCCGGCCTATGTGGATTGGTACCATGACTAACCCGGCGGAGTCCATCCTTCCGGTGGAGTCACACAATGACAAGCCGAGTCGAGCCGCTCGATCCAGGTGAATCGGACGACGAAGAAGTCAACGAGCTCCTCAGACAGTTCGAGGACGGCTGGTGGGCCGACAGCGCGATGATGGGCACCATCGGCAAGGTGCCATCGCTGCTGAAGAGCATCGTGCCGGTGTTCGAAGCGTTCTTCGCCGGCGGACGTATCCAGCCGCACATCTTCGAGATGATGCGGCTCAAGACCGGCGAGATCAACCGCTGTGCCTACTGCGCCTCGGTCCGGTCCCAGAGCGTCCGCGACGAGGTCGGCCCGAAGGAGGACGCCCTCTTCGGCGACATCGAGGTCGACGAGTTCACCGCCCGCGAGCGGCTGGCCGTCGAACTCGCCGAGAAGATGGGCGGCGACCCCAACTACATTACCGACGAGTTCTTCGACGAACTCCACGCGGAGTTCACCGAGGAGGAGATAATCGAACTCGTCTTCGCCTGCTCCATCTTCAACTGGGGCAACAAGTACAACATCACCATGACCATGGACGCCGAGGAGAGCAGCCAGTACCCCAACGGCCTCGAGTACCCGCTCGAGGACCCCGAGGACGTGAAGGCATCCAGCGACTGATGGCCGCGACCGACCACGACCGCATCGTCCACGTCGACGACGACAGCTACGAGGCGGCGGTCGGCGACGGCCTCGTCCTGCTGGACTTCTGGGCGGAGTGGTGCGGCCCGTGCACGGCGCTGGAGCCGGTCGTCGAGGAGCTCGTCGAGGAGCATCCCCGGCTCACCGTCGCGAAGATCGACGCCGACGAGAACGAGGCGACCATGGACGAGTTCGGCGTCCGGTCAATCCCGACGATGATCCTGTTCAACCGCGGCGAGCCCGTCGAGGTGTTCGCCGGCAAGGTCGCCTACCCGAAGCTCGAACGCGCGGTCGAGCAACACGCCTGACGCGACCCGCGTCAGTTGTCCCGGAGGGCGTCCTCGCGCCGGGTCGCCTCCAGCGTCTCCGCCTCGACGTCGGTGGCGACGACCGCGGGCTTGTAGGCGCCGCCCTCGAAGAGGTCGTGGTCGCCGACGCTGGACTCGACGAACCGGGTGAACGCCCGCCGCTCCGGCGGCAACTCGCCGTAGACGACCTCCTCCTCGACGAGGTCGTACACCGGGATGTTCGGCGTCAGCAGCGTGTTCTCGCCGACGACGCTTCCCTCGCCGACGACGAACCCCGACGTCACCCGGCAGCCGGCGCCCAGCGAGACCCCGTCCTCGACGACGACGGGCGCGGCCTCGACCGGCTCCAGGACGCCGCCGATCAGCGTGTTGGCGCCGAGCTTGACGTCGTCGCCGATCTGGGCGGCCGACCCGACCGTGTCGCACGAATCGACCAGCGTCCCGTCGCCGACGCGGGCGCCGACGTTGACGAACGAGGGGCTCATCAGGATGGCGTCGCTCCCGACGTGGGCGCCGCGACGGACGACGGTACCGTCGGGGGTGTTCCGGGTGCTCCGCTCCGGCAGGTCCGCGGTGTCCCGCAGCGGCAGGACGTCGTGGTAGTCGACGCCGCCGTGGCTGTGCGTCTCGATGGCCCGCAGCCCGAAGTTCAGCAGGATGCCCTCCTTCACCCACTCGTTCGCGACCCACTCGCCGCCCCGCTTCTCGGCGGCCCGCACCTCGCCCGTCTCGAGGGCGTCCAGGAACTCGTCCAGCACCGCCAGCTCGTCGGCGTCGACCGCCTCGGCGGTCAGCCCCTCCTCGTAGCGCCGCTGCAGCTCCCGGACGTCGTCTTCGAGTGTACTCATCGTCGGAGGGACGGCGACGCGGACCTTGGCTCTGTCGACCCGCCGCTACAGCACGTCGCCGAACTCGTACCGGCCGGGCTCGCGGTCGGCGAGCCACTCGGCGGCGTCGACGGCGCCGGCGGCGAAGACGCGGCGCGACTCCGCGCGGTGAGCGAGCGTCAGCACCTCGTCGTTGCCCGCCAGCATCACCTCGTGTTCGCCGCGGACGTTGCCCGCGCGGCGGACGTGGACGCCGACCTCCGACTCCTCGCGCAGGTGCTCGCCCTCGCGGCCGTGGGTGCGGTCCAGTTCCTCGCCGCGGGCCTCGTCGACGGCGTCCAGGACGGCGTTGGCGGTGCCGCTGGGGGCGTCGCGCTTGCCGGCGTGGTGGGTCTCCGTCAGCTCGACGTCGTAGTCGGGCAGCGCCTCGACGCCGGCCGCGACGACCGCGAGCAGCGCCTGCACCCCGCGGGCGAAGTTCGAGGCCTTCAGGACGGCCGTCGACTCGGCGGCGGCCTCCAGGGCGCCCAGCCCGTCGTCGTCGAAGCCCGTCGTTCCGACGATGTACGGGACGCCGGCCTCCGCGGCGTGGGCGGCGTGCTCGCGGCTCGCCTCGGGGACGGTGAAGTCGATGACGGCGTCCGCGTCGTCCAGGAGCGCGGGCAGCTCCTCGGCCGGGTGGACCGGGACGTCGCCGACCTCGTCGGCCGAGCGGGCGACGCCGACGACGTCGTGGCCGCGCTCCGTCGCCTCGACGACGATCTCGCCGCCGGTCCGGCCCGTCGCGCCGGCGACGACGACCCTCATTCCAGCTCCTCGAGCACCGCTCGCAGGCGCTCGCGGGTCTCGGGCTGCAGCGGACAGAGCGGCGACCGCATCGTCGCCGAGTGGACGCCCCGCATCTCCATGGCCTCGTTGACCGGCATGGGGTTGCTCTCGGCGAACAACACCCGGAAGAGGTCGCCCAGCTCGTACTGCAGCTCGCGGGCACGCTCGAAGTCGCCGGCCAGCGCCGACCCGACCAGGGCGACGACGCGGTCCGGCTCGACGTTGGCGGCCACGGAGATGCAGCCGGTGCCGCCCTGGGCGATGACCGGCAGCGTCAGCGCGTCGTCGCCGGACAGCACCGCGAAGTTCTCGTTGCGGGTCCGCTCGATGACCTCGTTGGTCCGGTTGAGGTCGCCGCTCGCGGCCTTGTAGCCGACGACGTTCTCGTGTTCGGCCAGCGAGACGGCCGTCTCGACGGCGATGTTGCGGCCCGTCCGGCCGGGGACGTTGTAGATGATCTGCGGCAGGTCGACCGAATCGGCGACCGCCCGGAAGTGCTCCTCCGTGCCGTCCGGCTCCGGCCGGTTGTAGTACGGCGAGATGAGCAACAGCCCGTCGGCGCCGGCGTCGGCGGCCCGCTCGGACAGCTCCAGCGCCTCGCGGGTGTTGTTCGAGCCGCTGCCGGCGATGACCGGCACGTCGTCGACCGAATCGACCACCGTCTCGACGACCTCAACGTGTTCGTCGTGGCTCATCGTCGCCGACTCGCCGGTCGTCCCGACCGGGACGAGCCCGTCGACGCCGGCCGTCTCCAGCCGCCGGGCGTGGGCGCGAAGCGTGTCGTGGTCGATGCTCTCGTCGTCGTGGAACGGCGTCGTCATCGCGGGGAAGACGCCGGTGAATACGTCGTGTGTCATGGTGTGTGGTGCGAACGCGGAGTCGGTCGTCGGGCTGGACGTCCGGGGTCGACCGTCGACGGGTCGCCACGCCCGCCGGCGGTCGTGTCACGGACGTTTGCCTTTCACCGGAGAAACGGCCGCCTCGGCACGCTCGTCGGCCGCCCCACGCCGGCGCCCGGCGGACGTACCGGATGGCATGTTTGATGATGGAGGACCAACCGACTTATGCGTTGTGCGTCGGGCGTGCGGTACGGTACCGTCCCTGCCAGAACCCATTTACTCGGTAACCGCCTACGACGACCCGATGCGACACGTCGGACTCAAGGCCCGCATGGCGGCCGTGGGGAGCATACTCTTCGGATTCTACATGCTCCTCGCCGTCGTCGCCATCGAGGGCTTCGGCGCGCCGGTCCCGCTCGTCCTGCTCGGAACGGTGCTGTTCGCCG
>JAHENN010000178.1 GCA_018609665.1 Haloarculaceae archaeon
CGGCGAAACACGCTACCGCCGTCGCGCCGCCGAGCCGCCGCAGGCCGGGGGTCACGGTCGACCGTTCATTCGCCATGTAATATAAGCCCCCGGCTGGCGGCGTCCGGCGGCGACCACACGCTCGAGAGGTTCAGCCTGCGGCGAGACGCGCCGGCGACCGTCGCGGAGCCGTTCGTGACCCTCAGTCGTCCGACCCGCCGACCTGCTCGTGTTCGTGGAGCAGCGCCATCCGCTCTCTGAGGTCGACGCCCTTCCGCTCGTAGGCCCGGACGCGGTAGACGTAGAGGCCGGCCGACAGCGCGATCCACGCGAGGACGACCGCCAGCGCCGAAGGGGCGCTCCGGGCGACCAGCAGCGTGAACAGCGCCGAGACGACGACGTTGCCGACGGCGACGACCCGCAGCACCGGCATCGGGAGCCGGTAGATGGAGTGCTCGTAGCGCCGGGGGAAGGTCGTCGGCAGGTTCCACAGCGCGACGCCGCCCATCATGAACGCGACGAAGATGCCGGTGACGACGACGACCACGAGCCAGTCGAGGACATCGATGTGCGAGAGCAGGGTGCCGTCGACGACGGAGACGGCCGGCGCCGCGAGGATGGGGCCGAGCCCCAGGAAGACGATACCCCGGTGCGGCGTGCCGAAGCGGTCGTGGACCGCGGCGAAGGCATCGGGGACGACCTCGTCGCGGGCCGCCCGCATGATGGTCCGCGAGTAGGAGGTGTACAGCGTGTTGACGGTGGTCGCCGCCGCGACGAGCGCCCCGAGCGCGACGAGCAGCAGCAGCGGTTCCGGCAGGAAGCCCGCTCCCTGCTCGCCGGCGACGGCGACCAGTCCCGCCTCGTAGGCCTCGCCCGTCTCCGGGTCGACCGTCTGCCGCCACGGCACCGCTGCGACCAAAGCGAAGACGAGTCCGACCGTGACGACGGTGACGATCCCCATCCCGACCGCCAGTACCCGGGGGATGTTCTCGACGGGATTCTCCAGTTCCTCGCCGATCTCGACGATCATGCCGAACCCCTGGAAGGGGATGTACAGCAGGACGACCGCGAGGAAGAACGGCGCCAGCCCCTCCGCGAACAGCGCCCCGGGGAACACGGGCGTGAGGTTGCCCGCGTCGGCCGCTGGGACGGCGCCGACGATGAAGACCACGAGCGCCGCGAGGAAGGTCAGCACCATGCCGATCTGGACCCGCGTGACGATGCGGATGCCGACGTAGTTCAGCGCGAGGAAGAGCCCGAGCAGGCCCCAGACGGCCGCCAGCGTCGGCACCGGCGCGACGCCCAGCGTCTCGAGGATGCCGTTGAGGTACTGGGCGAACCCGAGCGCCGCGAAGAGCAGGTACGACCAGACGGCCAGAACGGGCACGGAGACGCCGAGCATCCCCCAGAACGGGCCGACGAGCCGCGACGCGTAGACGTAGATGCCGCCGGCGACGGGAATCGCGCCCCCCAGTTGCAACAGCAGGAGCACGCCGAGTACCATCGGCACCACCGACGCGAGGACGGCGAGGGCGACGCTCGGGCCGGCCGCGGCGGCCATCTGGGTCGGCACGACGAAGATGCTCATCCCGATCGCGGTCCCGACCAGCAGGGCGACGGCGCCCGGAAGTCCGACCTGTTCGTCGATCAGCTTGTAGTCGTCGGCCGGCATCGTGGGTGACGGTACCGTGCCGGCGAACCGTCTTGAAGATACCCCCGGCGGCGGCTACCGGCGGCCGAACAGCCGCCGGCGCAGCGACCGCTCGCCGGGCCGCTCGGCCAGCAGCACCGGCGTGTCGAGCCGCTCCAGCACCGACGGCGCCGGCGACCCGCCGACGGCGCGCGCGAGCAGTCCCCGCTCCGTGGCGCCGACGACGACCAGCGTCGCGGCCGCCGCCGCGCGCTCGATTTCCGCCGCGACGTCGCCGGTCTCGACGCGCAGGTCGGCGTCGGCGAGGCCGTGGGCGGCCGCCCACTCCTCGAGGAACGCCCGCGCGTTCTCGTCCCCGTCGGCGACGTGCAGCACCGACACCTTGGCGTCGGCGGTCGCCCGGAGGGCCCGCGCCACCGCCGCCGAGAGCTCCGAGGAGCGGCCCCCGGCGGTCGGGACGAGGACCCGCGAGGGGTCGAACTCCCGGCCGTCCAGCACTAGGACGTCGCACGGGAGGGTCCCGGCGAGTTCGTCGACGGCCCGCTCCGCGCGACCGCCGGCCAGTCGGGCGCCGCCGTGGCCCATCACGAGCGCGTCGGCGTCGTTCGTCCGGGCGGCGTCGAACACCTCCGCGAGGCTCCGGTGGGAGAGCACCGTCTTCGTCTCGACGGGGACGCCTACCTCCCCGGCGTCGGCCTCGGCCGCAGCGAGCAGGCGCTCGGACTCGGCCGTCAGCTCCTCGTTTTCGGCGGCCGCCGACAGCGCCGTCTGGTCGGGCACCCGCACGACGTGGACGGCCAGCACCTCCCCGTCCCGGCCGGCCGCCAGCGCGCCGGCCAGCGCGACGAGCGGCCCCTCAGTCCAGGGGTTCGCCAGCGCGACCATCACCGTCGGCGGGGCGTCGGTCACGGTCCCTTCAGCCGCCTCCCGGCGGCGGGTCCGCCGCCGCGCCGCCGCCGGGGTACGGTCGTTGCGCCGCCGCCGTCTCCCCGGCCTCTCCGGCGGCGGGCAGAACGACGCGCCGCGTGCTGGCCACGTGTACACCCCCAGCTACTCCCGGGAAGGCGAGCGGGTGGTCCCTCGTCGGTACGTCCGTCCTCCCCTCTGCGGGTCGCGTGTCATGCCGGCCGGTACGCCGGCACCGGTGTTAAGCGTTCAGAACGGACCGTCGCGACGGAGATGACGGAATATAAATCGGAGGCCGACGAACCGACGACCATGTCGTCGTCAGCGCCGGCCGCTCGTCCGACGAACGACCGGTCGCTGGAGCGGGGCGCTGACGTGACCGGGGGGCGCCCACGGCCGTCGGCCGCGCGTCCGGGCCGGGGTGGCTAGCGTGAGCGACGACGAACTCGCGAAGGACCTGGGGCCGCTGGCGGCGCTGACCATCGGCGTCGGGACGATGATCGGCGCCGGCATCTTCGTGCTGCCGGGGACGGCGGTCACGCGCGCAGGCCCGCTGGCGGCGGCCACGTTCGTTCTCGGCGGCGTCATCGCGCTGTTCACCGCGCTTTCGGCCTCCGAGTTGGGGACCGCGATGCCGAAGTCCGGCGGCGCGTACTTCTACATCAACCGGGCGCTGGGGCCGCTGTTCGGCTCCGTCAGCGGGTGGGCCAACTGGCTCGGGCTGGCCTTCGCCTCGGCGTTCTACATGTACGGCCTCGGCGAGTACGTCAACACGCTCGTCGGCGCGCCGGCGCTGTCGGTCGGGCCGCTCTCGCTCGCGGCCGCACAGGTCATCGGCCTCGGCGGCGCCGTCTTCTTCATCGCGGTCAACTACGCCGGCGCCAAGGAGACCGGCGGTCTCCAGATAGTCATCGTCCTGCTGCTGCTCGGCATCCTCGCGGTCTTCACCGCCGTCGGTCTGCTGAACGCCGACCTCGAGTCGCTGACGCCGGTCGCCCCGCCCGGCACGACCGCGGAGGTGCTGCCGGTGACCGCCATCGTGTTCGTCTCCTATCTCGGCTTCGTCCAGATCACCTCCGTCGCGGAGGAGATCAAGGACCCCGGCAGGAACCTGCCCCGGGCGGTCATCGGCTCCGTCCTGCTCGTGACGGTCGTCTACGCGCTGTTTCTGGTCGTCCTGCTGGCGGCGGTGCCGAACGACCTCGTGGCGGGCAACGACACCGCCGTCGTCGACGCCGCGCGGCTCCTCTTCGGGAACTACGGCGCCTTCGGGTTCGACCTGAGCATCCTCGGGTGGGGGCTGTTGCTCTTCGGCGGCCTGCTCGCGACGGCGTCGTCGGCGAACGCCTCCATTCTCTCGTCGTCTCGCATCAACTTCGCGATGGGCCGCGAGAGAATCATCACGCCGCGACTCAACGAGATCCATCCCCGGTTCGGGACGCCCTACCGCTCCATCGCGGTCACCGGCGGCCTCATCGTCGTCTTCCTGCTCCTGGGCAACCTGGAGCTCCTGGCGACGGCCGGGTCGGTGCTGCATCTCATCGTCTACGGCCTGCTGAACCTGTCGCTCGTCGTCATGCGGGAGGCCGACCCTCCGGGCTACGACCCGGAGTTCGAGACGCCGCTGTACCCCCTCGTGCCCGTCGTCGGGGCCGTCACCTCCTTCGCGCTCATCGTCTACATCGAGCCGCTGGTCGTCGTCCTCTCGGCGGGGCTGGTCGGCTTCGCCGCGCTGTGGTACCTGCTGTACGCCCGCCGGCACGTCGAGAGCGCGGGCGTGCTCGCGAGGTGGGTACTCGACCGCTCCGAGGAGATGCCGGACGCGGCGGTGTCGGCGGCCACCTCGGTCCGGCCGGAGGGCGACGACTTCCGGGTGATGGTCCCGCTGTCGAACCCCGCGACCGAGGAGCACCTCATCACGCTCGGCGCCGCCGTCGCCAGCCAGCGCGACGGGACGGTCGTCGCGGTCAACGTCGCCAACGTGCCCGACCAGACCTCGCTGGCGGCGGCCCGGGACCGCGGCGCCCACGACGCCGCCGGCGACCTGCTGGAGCGTGCCGAGACCGACGCCGAGACGTTCGACGTCGACGTCGAGACCCACGTCGTGCTGTCGCACCGCACCTTCGAGGAGGTGTTCGACGCCGCCCGGACCTACGGCGCCGACGTCACGGTGATGGGCTGGGGCGAGGACGCCCACGGGTCGCCGGGCCGCGCCGAGTCCGCCATCGACGAGCTGGCCTACTCGCTGCCGTGTGACTTCCTGGTCTTCCGCGACCGCGGGTTCGACGCCTCCCGTATCCTCGTCCCGACCGCCGGCGGCCCCGCGTCGGTGCTCTCGGCGCGGGTCGCCGAGATACTGCGGGCCGAGTTCGGCGCCGAGGTGACGCTGCTGCACGTCACGGACGAGGGCGAAGAGGCGACGGGACGGGAGTTCCTGGAGTCGTGGGCCGACGAACACGGCCTCGAGGGGGCGGAACTGCTCGTCGAAACCGGCGACGTCGAGACCGCAATCGAGGCCGCCGCCCGCGACGCGTCGATGCTGATAATCGGGGCGACCGAGCGGGGTCTGCTCTCGCGGCTCGTCCGCGGGTCGCTCGTCCTGGACGTGCTGTACGACGTCGACTGTTCGGTCCTGCTCGCCGAGCGGGAACACGAGAGGGGGCTCCTCGACCGGCTGTTCGGCTCCGGCGCCCGCGAGGAGACGCCGAGCGAGACGGGCGTCGAACCGGAGCCGAGCGCCGTCCCGCCCGGCGCCGGCCGAGAGTAGACCGGTCGCCAGCACTTACGGACCGGCGCCACGAAGGCGTCCCATGAGCACGGACCTCTTCGAGACGGTGCTCGTCCCCGTCGCCGACCCCGAGGACGCCGACGAAACCGCCCGGGCGATCGAGCCGTACCTGGCCCCCGGCTCGGAGGTGGTCGTCGCCCACGTCGTCCCCAAGGGCGAGGGCGTCCCGGACAAGGCCTCGGTCGAACAGCGCGAGGCGTTCGCCGAGGAGGCATACCGGGCGTTCATCGACGAGTTCCCCGACGCCGGCCCGTCGGTGACGCCGCTGACGCTGTACGGACGCGACGTGGCCGAAACCATCGTCGAGGGGGCGCTGGAGGCCGACGCAGCGGCCATCGCCTACACGCCTCGGGAGATGAGCCGCTGGATGGAGCTGCTGACGGGCAGCGTCTCGAAGGGACTGACCGAGAACGGCGAGCTGCCGGTGGTCGTCCTCCCCGACTAAGAGGTGGTGAACCCCCCCGACCCGTCGTACTCCTCGAGCACCCACTCCAGCTCCTCGATGGCCCGGAGGATGGCCACCTCGGCGGTGTCCTCGAACTCCGAGGACGGCGGGTCGAAGTCGTCGTACCGGTCCTCCAGGTCCGCGATGCGCTCGCGAATCTCCGCTTCGGTTCGCATACACCCACCTTCGGCGGCGACCTCTTTGTGCTTGCGGCGTCGCCACCGCAACCGGCAAACGGCCGGCGCCCCAAACTGGCATATGGCCCGAGAGCTGCCGGAGACCGACGAGGAGTGGCGCGAACTGCTGACCGACGAGGAGTACCGCGTGCTCCGCGAGGCGGGCACCGAACCGAAGTTCAGCGGCGAGTACCTCGGCACGGACGACGACGGCGTCTACCGGTGTGCCGGCTGCGACGCCGAGCTGTTCGACTCCGGGACCAAGTTCGACTCCGACTCGGGGTGGCCCTCCTTCTACGCCGCCGCCGACGGCGCCGTCGAGCTGCGGGAGGACCGCAGCCACGGGATGGTCCGCACCGAGGTCGTCTGCGCCCGCTGTGAGGGCCACCTCGGACACGTCTTCGACGACGGCCCCGACCCGACCGGCAAACGGTACTGCATGAACTCGGCGGCCCTGGAGTTCGACGACGAGTAGCGCGGGCCCGGAGCGTCTCGCACGTGGAGCATGCGGGCGGCGCCGTCCGGAGACGGCAGCGCTCGTGTGGATTTGACGTCGGGTCCCGCCCGGCGGCAGCGAACGATGGCGTCAACTCGACCCGGCGGGGACCGCTCCGGGCCGGTACCGGAGTCGCCGTCGACCCGGAGCCGAACGGAGTGCCGCCGGTGTGACGGAGGCGACGACGACCGCGGGACGTCTCGCGGCGTCAGGTGTTGGTCGAGACGCCGGCGACGACCACCGTCGCGGTGCCGCCGAACTCCCCCTCCGTCGAGCCTGCCTCCCGGCCGTCGCCGAGGTCGTTCACCTCGACCGCCTCGGCCGTGGCGGGCCCGATGGTGTAGGTGTCGGTATCCGCGAACTCCTCGGGTGCCTCGGCGAAGTACGTCAGCGTCACGCTGCCGTCGCCGAGGTCGTCGGCGGTGACCGTCGGTTCGAAGACGACGACACCCGCCTCCGCGTCGAAGCGCTCGACGTCGCCGAACGCCTCGTCGACCGTCCAGCCGTCCGGCACCCGGTCGGTCACCGTGACCGCGTCGGTCAGTTCGCCGTTGAAATCCTCGACGGTGACCTCGACGCGGTTGGTCTGACCGGCGGTGAACACGCTCCCGTCACCCGAACGGGACCCGGTCGGCTCGAGGTCGACCTGGGCCGGACCGAACGCCTCGGCGGGGTCGAAGTCGACGTCGAACTCGAAGTTCGCCTGGACGTCGAAGCCGTTGACGGCACCGGGGACGTCGACCAGCTTCGCGACCACGAGGAACGTCCGCTCGGCGGGTTCCTCGCGGCTCCCGCGGTCGACGCTCGTCGAGACGGCGGCGGTGCCGCCGGTGCCGACGTCGCTGTCGACGATGTTGGGGTCGCCGGCGTCGGCCGGGTTCTCGGCGTCGTAGACGAACAGGTCGATCTGCGGGTCGCCGGCTGCCGTTCCCGCGTTGCCGCCGGAGTAGCCCGTGAACTCGACCGACGCCTCGAGGTCGCCGCCCGGCACCTGTACGTAGCCGGCGACGGCCCGCGAGTCGAACGGCACGTCCAGCCCGACGGTCTCCTCGGTGCTCGCGGTCGCCCGGTCGCCGCCGAGGGCGACCGACTCGCCGGCGAGGAGGTCCCGCGTCACGGCGTCGACGGCGGCGTCGGGATTGACGCGGCCGTATCCCTCGTAGGGGTCCCGCTCGCCGTGGGTGTAGGTCGCCGGGCTCGGCGCCAGCTGTGCGTTGTGGTACGGCGCCGCGGTGAACGCCGTCGTCGAGGCCGTCGCGAGCACGACCTGCTTCAGCCGCATGGTGTCCTCGAAGCCGGAGTCGGCCGGCTCCGGCAGCGCGATGGCGTCGGGAGCGTCCTCCTCCATGGCCTGGGCGACGAGCCCGGAGACGCCACAGACGTACGGCGACGCCATCGAGGTACCCCCGATGGAGCGGTGGTCCTGCGGGACGTCGGTGTCGGCGACCGTCGCCTCCCCGATACCGGTCAGCTCCGCCTCGGGGTCGGGGTTCAGCGTCGCCCGCACCAGCTCGACGTTGTCCGGTGTCGGGGTGCCGACGCTGGGGACGTCGGCCGGCGCCAGCTGGCCGGGAAGCCCCAGCAGGATGACCGCCAGCGCGTCGGGCTTGATGTCCCCGCCCGGGGCGGTCACGTCGGGCTTGGCGTCGAAGCCGTCGACGTCCTCGTTGAACTGGCCGAGCCCGCCCGAGGAGTAGCCCGTGATGCCGTCGAAGGGGTCCGTCGCGACGACCGAGATGGCCTCGCCGACCGCCGCCGGCTCGGCGTTGCCGTTGGCGGGTGTCCAGGAGTTGCCCGCCGCCGCCACCGTCAGGATGCCCTCGTCGGCCATGTCGCGGAGCGCCGGCGCCGTGCTCGGCAGCAGCCCGAAGGCGCTCAGCGGCGCCCCGAGCAGCGCTCCCCACGACATGTTGACCGCCCGCATGTTCAGCGTGCGCGAGACGTCGGCGGCGACGTCGCCGAGGTCCTGCGCGGGCTGGGACAGCCCCTGGAAGCCGGCGAGGCTGAAGTTCGGCGCCACGCCCGTGTGGACGGCGGTGTCGTCGTTCTCGAGTCGGTCACCCTCGGTCGTCGCCGGGTGTCTGTACGCGCCGACCGCGATCTCCTCGAGCCGGCCCGCCAGCGGGTTCCCCGCTTGCGCCTGCTCGGCGACCGGAACCGCGCTCTCGGTCTCGGTGGGCCTGACCCGGACCGTGTACGTCGCCTCGCCGGCGTCGTGGACCGTCGGCTCGTCGGTGATGCTGGAGTCGAAGCGGAGCGGGGTGGCGTCGAGCACCTCGCCGTCGTGGACAATCTCGACGACGATGCCCGTCCCGAGGGCGCTGGCGAAGACGCTCGTGCCGGCCGCCGCTGTGACCTCGTACTCGAGGAAGTCACCCGGGAGCAGGACGGTGTTCTCCTCGTGGACCTCGGTCCGCTCGGGGTCGACCGTCGAGGCCCGCCCCGTCGCGGTCATGATGCCCGAACAGTGGGTCCCGTGGCCGTTCCGGTCCCGCGGGACGTCGAAGTCGCCCCAGTCGGTCTGCTCGTTGTACCAGCCGACCGTCTTCGGCGTCGCGGCGTCGACCTCGCCGGGGGCCGGCAGCACCGTCCCGTCGAACGCCTCGGTTTCCAGCGTCGACCGCGTCTCGGTTTCGCCGGTGTCGACGAGTTTCTGCTGTTCGACCGTCAGCTCCCAGCTGGCGGCCCCCCGGCTCGGCCGGACCGCGAACCTGTAGCTCTCGCCCGGAGTGACCTCGACCGACGTCTCGAGGACGTTGTCGCTCTCGACGGTGTCGACGTACGTCTCGCCCATCGTCCGGACCGGCTCCCAGCCGTCCTCGCCGTCCCGCTGGAGCACCGCGTGGATGCTGGCCGGCTGTCCCTCCGGGACGTCGACGTTCCAGGTCAGGGTCGCCTCGAGCCGGTAGCCGAGGACGTTCTCCCCGTCGACCGACCCGATCTCGAACGGCTCGGTCTCCTCGGCGACGGCCCGCTCGACGGCGGTGCCGGCGGCCTGCCCGCTCCAGCCGTCGGTCCGGAACGTCTCCGGCTCGGTGACCGGGACCGTCCGCTCGACCGCCTCGACGCCGACGACGTCGACGCCGCCGTTGCCGTCGGGACGGAGCCGGGCGCCGTTCCAGGGGCCGAGGTCGGGGTGACGGGCCGCAACCCCCGAGTCCGTCAGCCCGAGCGTCCGGTCCGGGCGGCCGCGGTAGCCGCGGTCCCACACCTTCCGGGCCTCGGCGACCCGCCAGTTCAGCAGCCGGTCGTCCAGCGGGCCGACGTCGGCGGCGGCCGTCCCGGCCGCGGCGGAGGCGAACAGCCCGGCGGCGGTCGTACCGGCGGCCTGCATGAACGTCCGACGGGAGAGGTTCGTACTGTCGTCCTGCTCGGGGGGTCGGCTCATGACGTGCCCGCCGCTACCGGGGTTCGTACAAAAGACGTTCAGACAACTGCGTCGAAATGGCACCGGGCGGCGGCCGCCCGGGCGGCCGTGCGGGCCGCGACCGCCGGCCGGACCCTTATTTCCGCGGCCGCACAACGGCGGTCATGAGCGACCTCTCGCTCGATGCCGACCAGCTCGACCGGTACTCCCGGCACATCATCATGGAGGACGTCGGCCCCGAGGGCCAGAAGCGGCTGCTGGACGCCAGCGTCCTCGTCGTCGGCGCCGGGGGGCTCGGCTCGCCGGTCATCCAGTATCTGGCCGCCGCGGGCGTCGGGACGCTCGGCGTCGTCGACGACGACGTCGTCGAGCGGTCGAACCTCCAGCGGCAGGTGGTCCACGGCGACGCCGACGTCGGCCGCCCGAAGGTCGACTCCGCCCGGGAGTTCGTCGCCGCCCAGAACCCCGACGTCGCCGTCGAACCCCACGAGACGCGGCTGACGGCCGACAACGTCGCGGGGTTCCTCGACGACTACGACCTCGTTGTCGACGCCTCGGACAACTTCCCGACCCGGTATCTCGTCAACGACGCGTGCACGCTCGCGGGCGTCCCGTTCGCCCACGGCGCCATCCTCCGGTTCGAGGGGCAGGTGACGACCTTCGAGGCCCGCGAGGGCGGCCCCTGCTACCGGTGTCTCTTCCCCGAGGCGCCCGAACCCGGAACCGTGCCGGACTGTGCGACCGCCGGCGTCCTCGGCGTCCTGCCGGGGACCGTCGGCTGCATCCAGGCGACCGAGGCCGTGAAGCTCGTCCTCGGCTACGGCGAGACGCTGGACGGCCGGATGCTGTTCTACGACGCCGCCGACATGAGCTTCGAGACGGTCGCCGTCGAGCCGCGGCCGGACTGCCCGGTCTGCCAGCCCGGCGGCGTCGAGTCGGTCCGGGAGGTCGACTACGAGTCCACCTGCGGCGTCTGACCGTCCGGGTATCGCACCGGACTGCCGGCGTGTCTTCCGGTCGTGCTGGGCGATACAGGGAGTGTATGGAACGAACTGAAAAGCTCGTGCCGGACTCGACGTAGAGACCTCGAACGCCCTCGCGGCGCTCGACCCTCCCGGACGACGCAAGCCGCGAGGGACCGGCGGTCCCTCGGCCCGCTCGCGCGGCGCCGCCGCGCGAGGACACCGCAGGCCGACGGCCGAGGAGCGCAGCGAGGATATCCCGCATGGTTCGAGCGGCGCCGCAGGCGCCGCTCGTCATCCCGAAAATCTCCGATTTTCGGAGACAACGGCCGCGAGCCGGCCGAGGGCTTTCGAGGTGGTCGAGGATTCGGTTCAGGAGCAAACAGACAAACTACCCACGTAACACGCAGGCATACGGAACGGTCGCCCCGGTCCTTCCCCGCTGAACCGAGCACACGCAAGGAGTTCCACGACGTCCTCCGGTCGGTCCGACCCGGAGAGATACCGGGCTCCGGCCACCGGCGAACGGCTTCGCTACCGCGGGACGCCGCCGCGGGACTCCGACCGCCGGACCGCGCCGGTGATGAGGTAGACGAACGGCGTGTCGGCGAGCGCGATGAGCAGCTTCAGCAGGTACTGGCCGACGACGAGCGAGACGACGACGCCCGCCGGAAACGTCGGCCCGACGCCGGCGTACTGCGGGAGCAGCCAGAAGGCGACGCCGACGAAGATGACGGTGTCGATGGCCTGGCTGGTGCCCGTCGAGACGACGTTGCGGAGCCACAGCCGTCGGCCGTCGGTGTACTCCGACAGCGCGTCGAAGACGACGACGTCGTAGTTCTGGCTGACGAGATACGCCAGCAGGCTGCCGGCGATGACGTTTGCCGTCGGCGCCAGCGCCGCCTCGAACGTCGCGGCGAACTCCGGGTCGGCCGCCGGCGCGGCGATGGTGCTGTACACCAGCGCCAGCACGAGGAGGTTCATCAGGAAGCCGACGTTGACGAGCACCTGCGCGGCCCGGCGGCCGTACAGTTCGGTGTAGCAGTCCGACGCGAGGAAGGTCAGGGCGTAGGCGAGCGCGGCCCCCGGGAGGACGAGTTCCGCGCCCGTCACCGGCAGGGCGACGGGCAGCTCGAAGGCGAGGATCTTCGAGGCGGTCGGCTGTGCGATGGCCAGGGCAGCGACGAACAGCGCCGCCAGCGCGACCGCGCCGGCCGGCACCGCGCCGTGCCGGCTACTCGTCGCCATCGGACTCCAGGCGGCCGTGGCGGGCGTCGATCTCGTCGAGGATGTCGAGGTTCTTGCGGACGGACGCCCGGATGGCGTCGCTGCGGTTGACGTACTTGCCGTCCTCGCCGACGTGTTCGTCGAGGTCCGCCAGCAGTTCGCCGGGGATCTCGACGCTTATCTTGGGCATACCCGGAGATTCCCTCGCGAATACTTAAGCGGCGCCATCCGGAGCCGGCGGTCTCGCAGCTCGATTCGGCGACGGGCCCTCAGTCGGCGGGTTCGGCCGGCCCGGGGCTCCGGCGGCCGCCGAGGGTGAGCAGCCAGAGACAGCCCAGCCCCAGCAGGTAGACGGCCACGACCGGGAGGGCGAGGATGAACATCGTGAAGACGCCGCCCGGCGAGAGGAACGCGGCGGCGCCGAAGACGACGAGCGTCACCTCCCGCCAGCGGCCCCGCATCGTCCGGTAGCTGACGAGGTTCCCCTTGTAGAACAGCAGCATCGAGACGGGGATCATCGCGAGGATGCCGATGCCGACGGTGAGGAAGAAGACGAGCCAGCCGTAGTTGTTGACGCGGTAGCTGATTACCATGCCGGCGTCGAGGACGTCGGCGGCGAGCCAGGAGATGGTCGCCGGGGCGACGTAGAGGAACCCGAAGAGGCTCCCGAGGGTCAGCCCCGTCAGCAGCGTCCCGCCCCAGGCCAGGAGGACGCGGCGGTCGCCGCGGGCGAAGCCCCGTTCCTTCAGCGCCGGCCACGCGTAGTACAGCAGCAGCGGCAGCGTCGCGGCGGCGCCGAAGACGACGGACACCTTGATCATGAAGATGAGCGCCTCGACGGGGTGGAGCGTGACGATATCGACCTGTGCGGCCGCCTCGGCGCTCATCCGGCCCGTGAACTGCTCCTGGAGGACGCCGATGCCGCCCCGGTAGAGGACGAAGAACGTGGCCGCCATGACGGCCATGAACACCCCGACGAGGTAGAACGACTTCGAGGTGAGGCTGTCGGCGATGAACGCGATGTCGTAGGCGTAGCCGCCGACGTCGTCCTCGTCGATGTCGTCCTCGCTGAAGGCGTCGAGCACGCCGGCGCTCCGCCGGGCGAGGATGCCGGCGTCCTCGTCGTCGGCGTCGGCCGCGGCGGATGCGTCGGGGTCGCCCGGCGGCCCGCCCTCGACGTCTGAGGGCGTGACGCCGTCGTCGTCGGTGTGGACGTTGTCGAAGCGGTCGAGGATGGCCTCCGCGCGGTCGGGGTCGCCGCCGTCCATCGCCTCGCTGGCCAGCGCCAGCGCCTCCTCCTCCTCGAGGCGGGCGAACGCCGCCGCGGGGGCTGCCCGGATGCCCGCCTCGTCGAGTTCCGAGAGGTCGATGTCGGCGGGGTCGCCGCCGGCGGCGTCCGCGACGGCGAACTCGTCGGTCTCGAGCGATTCGAGTTCGGCGTACACCGCGTACCCCAGCCCGGCGAGCGCGGAGGCCAGCCCGTAGGCGACGCCCACGACCGCCAGGTACGTCCGCTCGGGGAGGCCGTACGCCTCTCCCGGCGGGAGGAACCGGTAACTGGAGTCGGCCGCCGCCAGCCCGCGGTTGAGGAGCTCGTCGCCGCCGCCGGCGTAGAAGCCGTAGGCCAGCCCGGCGCCGACGACGGCCAGCCCGGCCAGCAGGGTCCATCGGTCCCGGGCGGTGGCGGCCACGTCGACGGAGCCGCTGGAGCGTTTGGCGGTGACGATGACCTTCGTCAGGTACAGCGAGAACCCGTACAGCGTCACGAGCGGCACCGCCCACATGATCTGCGTGAACGGGTCCGGCGGCGAGAACAGCGCTCCGAAGACGAAGATGCCGAGGACCGCGTACCGCCACTTGTCCCGGAACGTCTCGTAGCGGACGATCTCGGCGTAGGCGAGCGAGCTCATCGCCAGCGGCAGCTGGGCGGCGAGCCCGAACGACAGCGACAGCAGGATGATGAACTGCGCCCACATCGAGATGGAGTAGTTCGGGTCGAACTCGGCGTTGACGGCGTTGCTCGCCAGGAAGTCGAGCATCAGCGGGAAAAAGAGGGTGTAGGAGTAGGCGACGCCGCCGCCGAACAGCAGGAGGCCGACGACGCCGAGGCCGGCGGCCTTCCAGCGCGACAGCCGGTCCGGCCACCGGCCCCGTCGCCGCAGGCTGTCCCGGGAGTAGTAGACGAGCGGCGGAATCGTCAGCATGACGCCGACGACGAGGCCGATCTTCACCTGCAGGAGGATCACCTCGAACGGCGTGATGGCGACGATGTCGATGGCGGAGTTGACGTTGAGGTCCGTCTTCAGCTGCTCCCAGACGAACGCCCGGAGGACGTAGATGGTGCCGATGAGCCCGACGACGAAGAGGATGAAGACCTTCTGGAGGTGGGTCTGTGCGGTCGACAGCATCGTCCCGAGCTGCTCTCGCCCCTCGGCGACCGTCTCCGCGACGTCGTCGTCAACGGCACTTGACACGACGGAGGGTAATCAACTCGCCGTTATCAACCTTTTCGAAGCGGCCGCCAGGCGCCGACGAGAAGGCTTACAAACGACCGACGCCGACCAATACCGTATGGCAGGCGCCGTCGAGGGCGACGAGGGGTTCGCCGACGCCCCCGAGAGCGACGAGGAGATGCCGCTGGCGGACCACATCGAGGAGATGGTCCGCCGGCTCGGCTACGTCATCGTCGTGATGGCGGCCGTCTCCGGCGTCGTCTTCCCCTTCGGCGAGAGCATCGTCAACTTCCTGTGGTACTCGGCGCTGCCCGGCGGCGACGTCGCCCGGCCGCGCGTCTACCACCCGCTGGCGCTCATCCTCGCGCGGCTGAAGGTCGCCACCCTCGGCGGCTTCATCATCGCGCTGCCGGTGTTCGTCTACCAGACGTACCTGTTCATGCGGCCCGGCCTCTACGAACACGAGCGGCGCTACTACCTCGCGTCGGTGCCGACGAGCCTCGTGCTGGCGGCCGTCGGCGTGCTGTTCGCGTACTTCCTGGTCCTGCCGGCCATCTTCACCTACTTCCTCACCTACTCGCAGGACGCCGCGACCATCGCCTTCGCGCTGACGGACACCTTCGACCTCATCGTCCTCATGATGGGGCTGTTCGCGGCGGTGTTCCAGATCCCGCTGTTCGTGATGCTCGCGGTCATGATGGGGCTGACGACGCGGGCGTGGCTGGTCGACAAGCGGCTCTACTTCTGGGGGGCGTTCCTCGGCATCGCCTTCCTGTTCAGCCCCGACCCGACGGGGATGGCGCCCATCATGGTCGCGGCGACGATGATCGGGCTCTTCGAGTCGACGCTGCTGCTGCTGCGGTGGACCGGCCGCTGACGGTCAGTCGGCGGCCGTGGCGGCCTCCTCGGCCGCGTTCGAGAACATCCGCTCGTAGCGCAACAGGTAGAAGGCCCCGACGCCGACGGCGGTGACGACGTTCGACCCGGTGACCGCCCAGAAGACCGCGTAGATGCCGAGGTTGAGGCCGCCGACGGCGACGCCGTAGACGACGGTCGCGGCGGCGGGCATGGCGGCGGCCGCAAGCGGGATGCGGATGCCCCAGTACTTCAGCAGGTCGACGAGGAAGCTGACCCGGGTCCGGGAGGCGCCGTTGAACGCCGCCAGCAGCACCGCCGAGACGCCGATGGCCCAGTAGCTGTAGGCGAGTATCCGCAGGTAGTCGACGGTGAGGTCGAGCCCCTCGCCCGCGAATCCGGGGACGAACAGCGTCGCCACGAGGCCCGGGGCGAGCCACTGGACGACGCCGACGGCGCCGATGGTGCCTCCGGCGATGAGGACGCCGCTGCGGATGGTGCCGTGGGCCCGGTCCCGGCAGCCGGTGCCGAGGTTCTGGCCGACCATGCTCTGTGCGGCGTTGCCGAACCCCGTCGCGGGGACGAACGCGATGGTCGCGACGCGGGCCCCGACGGTGTAGGCCGCCAGGCCGGCGGCCCCGCCGACGACGGCGACGACCCCGACGATGGCGATGCGGGCGGACTGGCCGACGAGTCGCTTCCCGGATATCGGGGCGCCGACCGCGACGAGCTCCCGCAGGTCGCCGGCCGAGAACGCGAGGTCGGCGACCGACAGCGACAGCGACTCCCGGACGCCGACGACGAGCACTATCGCGGCGATGACCCCGGCGACGTAGCCGAGGCCGGTGGCGAGGGCAGCCCCCTCGACGCCCAGCCGCGGGACGGGCCCGACCCCGAGGATGAGGAACGGGTCGAGGGCGACGTTCGTCCCGATGGCCGCCAGGTTGATGTGGAGGGCGGCGGTCGTGTCGCCCCAGCCGATGAGCCCCTGCTCGAGGGTGTTGCTGGCCGCGCTGAACGGAAAGAAGGCGACCCACACGAGGAGGTACGAGACGGCGAGCGGCGCGACGGTCGGGTCGGAGGCGAGCACGCCGACGAGCCGCGGCCCGACGGCGGCGACGACGGCGACGACGGCGACCGCGAGCACGGCCGCGAGGGCGACCCCGTTCACCACCATCCGCCTGGCGCCGCGCTCGTCGTCGCTGCCGACCCGCTGTGCGACGAGGATCTGGGTGCCGACGGTGGCGGTCATCACCACCCCGAAGAGGCTCGCGACGAGCGGGAAGTTCAGCCCGACGGCGGCGACCTCCGACTCGCCGAGCCGGCCCAGCCAGAAGGTGTCGACGAGCTGGTTGAGGACCCGGACGAGGTTCTGGACGACCAGCGGCAGCGACAGCGCGACGAGGGTCGGCGCTATCGGCCCGTCGGTGATGTCCTCCGTCGAGACGTCCAGCACCCCCGTCGGACGCATCGTGTGCGTCGGATGTAAACCGATGTCGGACGGAAAAAACTGCCGGACGCCCGTACCCGCGGGAACAACCGCACGCTTTTGTCGCCGGAGCCAAACCTTACGACATGAGCAGTCGGCGCCGCAAGCCGGAGTGGCTCAAGTCGCGGCCGCCCAGCGGCGAGCGGTTCGCCGAGATCAAGGAGACCCTCCGGGACCGGAACCTCCACACCGTCTGCGAGGAGGCCAACTGCCCGAACCTCGGCGACTGCTGGAGCGGGCGAAACGGGCCCGGAACGGCGACGTTCATGCTGATGGGCGACCGCTGTTCGCGCGGCTGTAACTTCTGCGACGTCGAGACCGGCGGCATGGAGCCGCTGGACCCCGACGAACCCGCAAACGTCGCGGAGGCCGTCGCCGAGATCGGCCTCGACTACGTCGTGCTCACGAGCGTCGACCGCGACGACCTCGCCGACGGCGGCGCCGGCCACTTCGCCGAGACCATCCGGGAGATCAAGCGCCGCGACTCCTCGATCCTCGTCGAGACGCTCATCCCCGACTTCGGCGGCGACCCCGACGACGTCCGGAAGATAATCGACGCCGCCCCGGACGTCATCGCCCACAACGTCGAGACGGTCGACCGCCTGCAGTGGCCCGTCCGGGACCGCCGGGCCGGCTACGAGCAGTCCCTCGCCGTCCTCGAGCAGGTGAAACGGGAGTCCGACATCTACACCAAGACCAGCCTGATGCTCGGCGTCGGCGAGTACGACCACGAGGTCTACCGGACGCTCGGCGACCTCCGGGAGGTCGACGTTGACATCGTCACCTTCGGGCAGTACCTCCAGCCCTCGCGGTCGCATCTGGAGGTGTTCGACTACGTCCACCCCGACAAGTTCGACGTCTGGAAGACCGTCGCCGAGGAGGAGTTCGGCTTCCTCTACTGCGCCTCGGGGCCGATGGTCCGGTCGTCGTTCAAGGCCGGCGAGTTCTTCGTCGAGGCGCTGCTGCGGGACGGCAAGAACGTCGAGGAGGCACGCGAGGCGGCCGAGCGGAGCGAGGTCGCCTCGGATTAAGCGAACGGCGAGCGGAGCGAGCCGTGAGCAGGGGCGGTCGCTGAGCGGAGCGAAGCGACCGCTGAATGAGCGAGCGGCGCGCGGCCGACCGGAGGGAGGCCGCGGAATGAGCGAGCGGCGACGGCTGGAGCCGCGAGCCGTGGAGCGGAGCGACCCGCGACGGTCCGCGCGGCCCGGCACCCGGACGGCCGGTCGGAACCGCCGCGACAGCCCTCGAGGGTCCGTGTCGGGGAAACGTTTGGAAACCTTTGTCACAACGCATTTTATACCCCACTCTGTACGGTGACACGGGGGAAAGACGGATGCAATCGGACGACGGATTGGGGGAGAGCACCACCCGGCTCCCGGAGGCGTGGGCCGACACCCCGCGCGACCCGGGGATTCCGGGGGGAAGCGTCGGTGCCTGCCGGACGGGGCAGGGAATGATGCTCTACGATCGGGATGCACCGGGGCGGTACCTCATCGGTACCGCCGTCGACCTCGAACGGATGACGTAACGCCCGCGTCGCCGCGGTCTGGCGGAACGTGGCAATTTTTACGTAAACACTATGCCGTCGGCCGCGGAACTCACGGCCATGCGACGGAGGGAGCTATGAGTACGCTACAGCGAGACCCCGGCGACCGGGTGCGGGTTCTCGACGACGACGGCCGGGTCATCGACGGGGCCGAGGTGCCGGACCTCGACGACGACAGCCTGGTCGAGATGTACCGGCAGATGCGGCTGGCCCGGCACTTCGACGAGCGGGCCGTCAGCCTCCAGCGACAGGGGCGGATGGGGACGTACCCGCCGCTGTCGGGCCAGGAGGGTGCACAGGTCGGCAGCGCCACGGCCCTCGCGGAGGACGACTGGATGGTGCCGAGCTACCGGGAGCACGGCGCCGCCTACGTCCGGGGGCTGGGGCTCGACGAGACGCTCCGCTACTGGATGGGCGACGAGCGCGGCAACGAACTCGAGGGGCTCCGTATCTTCCCGGTGGCGGTCCCCATCGCCTCCCAGATCCCGCACGCCACCGGCGCGGCCTGGGCCTCGAAGCTGCAGGGCAACGACGAGGCGTTCCTCTGTTACTTCGGCGACGGCGCCACCTCGGAGGGCGACTTCCACGAGGGGCTCAACTTCGCCGGCGTCTTCGACACGCCGACGGTCTTCTTCTGCAACAACAACCAGTGGGCCATCTCGGTGCCGCGGGAGAAGCAGTCGGCCTCGGAGACGCTGGCCCAGAAGGCCCACGCCTACGGCTTCGAGGGCGTCCAGGTCGACGGGATGGACCCGCTGGCCGTCTACAAGGTGACGCGGGAGGCCCTCGAGAAGGCCAAGAACCCCCGGGGGAGCGACGACGCCCCCGGCCGGGCGACCCGGCCGACGATGATCGAGGCCGTCCAGTACCGCTTCGGCGCCCACACCACCGCCGACGACCCCTCGGTGTACCGCGACGAGGAGGAGGTCGAACGGTGGAAGGCGAAGGACCCCATCCCGCGGCTGGAGACGTACCTCCGCGACCGGGGGATCCTCGACGACGAGGGGGTCGACGCCGTCGAGCAGTCCGTCGAGGACGAGGTCGCCGACGCCATCGACACCGCCGAGAGCGTCGAGCGACCCGACCCGACCGACATGTTCGAGTACGTCTACGAGGAGATGCCTGAACGGCTCCGACAGCAGCGGGAGTACCTCGAACGGCTTCGCGACCGACACGGCGACGAGGAGCTACTAGAATGAGCACCGAACAGCAGGCCGAAACCCAGAACCTGACGCTCGTACAGGCCGTCCGCGACGGACTGAAAGGCGAGATGCAGCGCGACGACGACGTGGTCGTCATGGGAGAGGACGTCGGGAAGAACGGCGGCGTCTTCCGGGCGACCGAGGGACTCTACGAGGAGTTCGGCGACGACCGAGTTATCGACACCCCGCTGGCGGAGTCCGGCATCATCGGCACCGCCGTCGGCATGGCGGCCTACGGGATGCGGCCCGTCGCGGAGATGCAGTTCTCCGGCTTCGCCTACCCCGGCTTCGACCAGATCGTCTCCCACGCCGCCCGGTTTCGCACCCGGTCGCGCGGCCGGTACAACCTGCCGATGGTCGTCCGGGCGCCGTTCGGCGGCGGCATCCGCGCGCCGGAGCACCACTCCGAGTCGAAGGAGGCGTTCTACACCCACGAGGCGGGGCTGAAGGTCGCGATTCCCTCGACGCCGTACGACGCCAAGGGGCTGCTGGCGGCGTCGATCCGGGACCCCGACCCGGTCGTCTTCCTCGAGCCGAAGCTAATCTACCGGGCCTTCCGCGAGGAGGTCCCCGACGACCCCTACACGGTCGAGCTGGGCGAGGCCGCCGTCCGCCGGGAGGGGACGGACCTCTCGCTGTTCACCTGGGGGGCGATGACCCGGCCGTCGGTCGAGGCCGCCGAGGCGGTCGCCGACGACGGCATCGACGTCGAGGTGGTCGACATGCGGACGCTGTCGCCGATGGACACCGAGACGGTCGTCGGGTCGTTCAAGAGGACCGGCCGGGCGGTCGTCGTCCACGAGGCGCCGAAGACCGGCGGCCTCGCCGGCGAGATCACGGCGACCATCCAGGAGGAGGCGCTCTACTACCAGGAGGCACCGATCGAACGGGTGACCGGCTTCGACGTCCCCTACCCGCTGTACGCGACGGAGGACTACTACATGCCGGAGGACGCCCGCATCGAGGACGCCATCCGCGAGGTCCACGAGGCCTGACATGGTACGCGAATTCGAACTCCCGGACGTCGGCGAGGGGCTCACGGAGGCCGAGATCGTCAACTGGCTCGTCGAGCCGGGCGACACCGTCTCGGAGGACCAGCCCGTCGCCGAAGTCGAGACGGACAAGGCGGTCGTCGAGGTACCGGCGCCGGTGGACGGCACCGTCCGCGAACTGCTCGCCGACCCCGGCGAGATGGTGCCCGTCGGCGACGTCATCATCACGTTCGACGTCGAGGGCGAGCCGGTCCAGGAGGCGCAGACGGACGCCGAGGCCGCCGCGAACGGCGAGCAGGCGGCGGACCCGGCGCCCGACCCCGAGTCCGAGACCGCCGACGCGGCCGTGGAGTCGGAGCCGGAGCCCGAGACGGCCGACGCCGCCGACGTGCCCGAGACCGAAGGCCGGGTCTTCGCCGCCCCCTCGGCGCGCCGGCTCGCCCGCGAACTCGGC
>JAHENN010000179.1 GCA_018609665.1 Haloarculaceae archaeon
AGCCGGTATCTGGCGGCCCACCCGACCGTCGAGGCGTGGGTCCAACTGGCGACGTCGCCGTTCCGGCGGTTCGCCTCGCGGCTCCGCGGGGACTCCGACGTCCGGCCGTTCCACGACGCCTCCCGCGGGCTCGACGTCGAGCGGGGGGCGACCGAGTTCATCGCCGAGGCCGACGGGCCGTTCTTCCTGTGGGTCCACTACATGGACGCCCACACGCCGTACGTACCGGCGCCGCGCTACGTCCGGGAGGTTTCCGGCTCGCGGCTCGGCACCCACCGGATGGTGCTGGCCCACACGAAGACCGGCCTCGGCTGGGAGGTGAGCGACCAGACGCTCGCGGACCTCCGGACGCTGTACCAGGGGGCGGTCCGGCAGGTCGACGCCAGCATCGGCCGGCTCAGGGAGGCGCTGTCGGCGGCCGGCGTCGCCGACGAGACGGCGGTCGTCGTCGCCGGCGACCACGGCGAGGAGTTCCAGGAGCACGGCCACCTCGCCCACTACCCGAAGCTGTACGACGAGCTCACGCACGTCCCGCTGGTCGTCGACGTGCCGGGCCTCGAGGGCCGCCGCGTCGAGGGCGCGGTCGGGCTCGACGCGGTGCCGCCGACGGTCTGTGCGGCCGTCGGCGCCGACCCGCCCGACGGGTGGGACGGCCAGAACCTCCTGCCCGCCGTGGCCGGCGAGGCGCCGCCGGCCGACGACCCCGTCGTCTCCGTCGCCGTCCGCGGCGAGGAGGTCACCCAGCAGCCCATCCCGCGCGGGCTCGCCGACGGCGACCTGCTCGTCAGCGCCCGGACCGCCGAGTGGACCTACATCAGGAACGCCGAGACGGGCGCCGAGGAGCTGTACCACCGGCCCTCCGACCCCGACCAGCAGACGGACCGCACGCCGGCGACGCCCGAGACGGACGCGGCGGCGGCCGTCGAGGAGCTCCGGCCCGTCGTCGAGTCCCACGCGGCCTCGCTGGTCGGCGCCGACGAGGCCGACGCGGGCGAGGAGGCGGCCGTCGACGAGGACCTCGAGACGCGGCTCTCGGCGCTCGGATACCGGTGATGGGAGTCCGACGGCTGCTCCGGCTGGCGGTTCGCGGACCGCTCGCCGTCCGGCTGCGCCGCTTCGCGGCCGTCGGCGTCACCGCCGCCGCCGTCCAGCAGGGACTGCTGTTCGCGCTCCTCCGGTTCGCCCGGCTCAACTACCTCGTCGCGGCGGCGATCTCCATCGAGATCACCATCGTCTTCCAGTACGTCCTGAACAACGCCTGGACGTTCAGCGCCGACCAGAAGACCGACCGCCGGGCGTACGCCTACGGGCTATTGAAGACCAACCTCGTCCGCGGGTCGGCCATCCCGCTGCAGTTGGGACTGTTGTACGCCTTCCGCGAGCTGCTGCTGCTGTCGCCCCTGCGGGCGGCGCTCGCCGACCAGTACGCGTTCGTGACGGCGCTGTTCGGGGTGCCCGTCGGCGACCAGATCGTGCTTCTGGCGAACCTCTTCGCCATCCCCATCTCGGGACTGTACCGGTACGCCCTCGACGCGAGATGGACCTGGGCGTGACTCACCCCGGGTCGCCGACCGGGTCGTCGACGCCGCCGAAGTAGCGCGCGGCGACGCGTTCGGCGGTCCGCAGCGCCAGCGCCTGGCCGGTGTGGGTCGGGTTGGCGCCGCCGACGCCGTTGGCCAGCGCCGAGTGGTCGGCCACGAACAGCCGGTCGACGTTCTTCGCCTCCCCGCCCGCGTCCAGCACCTTCCCCATCGCCATCGACGACTGCATGTGCAGGAGGATGGGCGCGGCGTCGGTGCGGTGGACGTGGGCGGCGCCGGCCTCGTTCAGCAGCTCCGCGCCGCGGCGGGCGAGTTCGTCCCGGCGGGCGTCGTCGTCGGGGTGCGGCTCCCACTCCACCAGCGGCACCGGGCCGTGTTCGTCCTCGGTGGACTCGTCGACGACGACGCGGTTGTCCCGCCGCGGCCGGTCGTCGGTGTGACAGATGAGCGTCAGCGTCCGCCGGTAGTCGGCCATCCGCTCCTTCAGCTCGCGGCCGGCCAGCCGGCCGCAGCTGTCCCACGGCTCGCCCGCCGTGTCGCGGTCGAAGGCCCACTCCCCCCGGCCGGCGGCGTACACCGCCATCGCGGTGACGCCGGGCGCGAAGGTGTTGACCGCGACGGCGCCGACGCCGGGGACGTCGAGCCGCGAGCCGGCCGCCTGTCCCTGGTGCGGCTCGACGGCCGGCTGGCCGACGAGCGACTCCACGGCGCCCGGTTCGAAGATTCCGGTGACGAAGTCGAACCAGTGGGTCGTCAGCCCGCGGCCGACCCAGCCGTCGTCCGGCAGGCCGCTGTTGAGCCACAGCCGCGGCGTCTCCACGCAGCCCGCCGCGAGGACGACGACGTCGGCGTACAGCCGCTCGGTCGTCGCCGCCCAGGTGTCCCGGAACTCCACGCCCGTCGCCTCGACGCTCCCCGGCCCGTCGTCCGTGAGGACGTCGGTCGCGAAGGCGTTGGGCCGGATCTCGACGTTGCCGGTGTCGAAGGCCCGCGGCACCAGCGAGACGTTCGATGACCGCCGGGCCCGCTCGCGGAACGGCGCCTCCCGCGGGTGGGGCCCGCCCTGGTGTTCGTGCATCGCCAGCGTGTCGCCCTCGTAGTCCGGGTAGCGGTACTCGTCGCCGTCGCCGCCGTCCCGCCGCAGCCGCTCGTCCGGCTGCGAGATCGCGTTCGGGAACGGCCGGTAGCCCGCCTCGGTGACGTTGAGACCCTCGTTGAGGTCGTAGCCGGCCCGGCGGGCGCCCTCGAAGAACACCTCCGCCTTCGGCGTCGTCGGCGCCGGCTCGACCGGATGGACCTCCTCCAGGAGCTGGTAGTACGGCACCAGGTCGGCGTAGTCGATGGGCCACTGCGGCTGGTCGTCGACGGCGGTCACGAACGCCCGCGGGTGGTTGGCGTAGTAGTGCTGGGTCGTCCCGCCGACGCCCGACAGCTGGGCGATGAGCGCCTGCTGGGGGACCGTCCGCTGCCACGGCGGCCGGTCGTCGTCGGCCGGCCCCCACCGGAGCGTCCCGGTGACCGGGTCGTTCATGTCGCCCTCCCGCGAGGTGAACTGCTCGTCGTACAACGTCCCGGACAGATCGGCGGGATCGCCGGAAGCCTCCCCGCCCGGCGCGTCGTTCGGCGCCGGCCACTCTTCATTGCCGTAGAATGGCCCGGCCTCCAGGATCGTCACGTCGACGCCCAGCTGGCCGAGCCGCCACGCCAGCGCCGGGCCGTCGCCGCCGGCGCCGACCACCGCGACGTCCGTCTCGCGTTCGCGCATCAGTAGTCGTTCTCCTCGAAGCTCTCGACCTCGTAGCCCAGCAGCACCGGGTAGCCGTCCGACGGTCCCGGGTAGTCGGCCTGCCGCCAGCCGAGAGAGTGCTCGCCGTCGTCGGCGGTCGTCTCCGAGTAGTAGACGAACTCCACGAGGATGGGCAGCGAGCTGGCGAGGAACTGCACCGTCCCGAGGCTGGCGGCGTCGAACCGCTCCGACAGCGCCGCGACGACGCCGTCGTCCTCCAGGAGTCGCAGCGCCCGGAGCCGGTCCTCCCGCGAGAGCCGGCAGAACGGCCCGCCCGCGAACGCGTCGTCGGGCGACCGCAGCCCCGCCTCCGCGCGCCGCCGGACCAGCAGCTCCGCGGCCGCGGCGTCCAAAAGCGCCGCGACGGCCGGCGCCAGCGGCACCGCATCGCCGGCCAGCGAAGCCAGCCCCCGCGTCTCGACGAAGCTGTTGACCCGCTCGACGACGGCCTCCTCCAGTCCCGCCTCGAGGCCGCCGGGGACGTGCTCCGGCCCCCGCGACGCCAGCCCGGGCGTCTCCGGCACGAGCGCGTCCACCAGCGCCGCGAACGTCCCGCGCGTGTAGCTCACGACCGCTCGGCCTCCGCCTGCCGCGTGTCTGCCATACTCTACCGTTCGGCGGCACCGTACTCAACCTTCCGCCGGCCATCGCGGTGGCGTTGAAGTGCGCGCGGCGGGCCCGGTACAGCCGGGTTTTCATTTTAGGGGTGATACGTCGCGCCAGAACCGGACACGCGACCCATTCGAGGGGTCATAATGTCCGCCGCGCGTCTTGAGAGCTTCTGATGCCGATTTGACGCCTCTCAAGGGCTGTGAGTCGGTTATTTCGAGAGCCGCGGTTGTGCAGCACGTTTTAAATCTTAGGATAGTTTTATTTCCCGTGCCCCTGTGTGTCAATCTGTTATGTCCGACGACAACGCGGTCGCTGCGTGGCTGGCGGAGCACCCCAAGATGACCGGCGTCCTGTTCACGATGATGCTGCTGCTGTCGCAGGCCGGGACGGTGGTGGCGAACGGCGCATCCGATGCAGGGCCGTAAGACGAACTATCTCTGTTGTTCCAACTTGTTAATCAAGTCCCCGCTGCTAATTTCATTCGGCCAATAAAATTCCTCGCCAGCAATTATTGGGAACTCCTCTTCGTTAAGAAAGCTAACTAGCGAGGACTCGTCAACTGACCAAGGACCATAGTTTCCTGGAACTGTATAACGGCGATTACAAGCATCAAGATAGACAGTTTGCATTGTTCCAATATCATAGTTCCAGCTCGCAAAGACTTCTACGCGAATCTCAAACTCGTCGTCGTTGCGGACGCTGATTCTTTTTATATTCGGAGTTCCCTTTATTGACTGTACTAGTGACGCGTTTGAGTCTCCGACCACGCCATAGTGCCCACCGGTGAACATTGTATCTTGAATGATATTCGCTGCGCTCCCCATCGGAAATCCACAATTAAGCAGCCGGGCGATGGTCCGTCCGATTTTCGTCGCCATCGAGCTGATGACGTCGTTGAGCGTGACGACGCCGGCGATGGCGCCGCTGTCGACGAGCCGCTGGCCCTGCTCGTACGACGAGCAGGCGTTCAGGACGAACGTGTCGGCGCCGACCTCGCCGACCTGCCCGGCATCGAGGTGGCCGTCGGCGCAGTTGAAGCCCTCCGGGTCGACGTGGCCGATGTAGTGGACGAAGTCGGTATCGCGTTCGAACACCGCCGCGAGTTCCGACGTGGTGAGCCCCCGGTGGAGGTCGATGTCGAACTCGAGGTGCTCCCGCGTGCCGTAGATGTCGGAGACGTCGGCCTCCTCGGCCATCTCCGCGTCGTTGACGACGACGTCGATGCCGATGCGGGAGTTGCCCTCGGCGCGTTTCTCCAGCCGCTGGAGGTACGACTTCGTGGTCGCCTTCGCGGCGCCGACCGCGAAGCCGTCGCCGACCCACGCCTGGGACATGCTGTCGGCCTCGGGCAGGTCCAGAACCCGCTCGTGGGGCGTCGCCTCCGGGGACGAGTCGGTCGACGAGGACGACCGGGTGGTGACGCTGCCCGCCCGGGCGGCGCCCGGGTCCGACCGGGTGAAGACGTTCCGCTTCGACGCCTCCTGCGTCGCCTCGGCGATGGTGCGCTCGGAGGGACACCGGACGACCGCGAGGTCGCGGGCGAGGAACGGCGTCGTCGTCGCCCGCCGAGGCTCGGGCTCGACGTCGGCGGTGAGCCGCCAGTCCGGCCGGCCGACCGCCGCCTCGAGCCGCTCAAGCGGGTCGCCGACCTCGAGATACCGCCGGACCCGCTCGGCCAGCGGGGCGTCGGCCAGTCGGTCGAGATCGAGCGGCAGTTCCGACGCCTCGATGCGCCGCTCGACGTCCAGTTCGGCGTCGTAGAACCCCCGGGCCGCGCAGTCGAACTGGAAGGTGAACTGTAGCACGTCCTTGAGGTGCTGTTCGAAGGCCCGGCGGTCGGTGTCGGCGTCGTAGCCGCCGGCGGTCCCCAGCGGGTACGTCCAGCCGTCGACGTGCAGCGCCGGCTCTCCGGGCTCGACGGTCGCACCGAGCCAGTAGGCCAGCGGCACGGCCGGGTAGAGCCACTCGTGGGCCTTGGGCACCGTCAGGCGGATGCCGGTCTCCGGCGGCGCGGCGCCGTCCGGCAGGTCCGGGTCGTCGGCCAGCTCCAGCAGCGGCGGGTGCCCGCGCAGCGTCGGGAAGGTCCGCTCCGGCGCCCACGTCTTCATCGCGTTCCCGAACAGCGACACCGCCTCCATCAGGTCCGCGGGGCCACTCGTCGTCGTCAGCGACCGGCCCGGCTGCGAGTGGAACGACCGTGCGCCGACGCGAATCTCGGTGTCGGGGTCGAAGATCAGGTCGAGGGACTCCTCGCCCGGAACGGCGTGGAAGCCGACGTCGTCGACCCGGCCGTACAGCTTCATCGGCAGGCTACTGAACTCCAGGATGTAGCTGCCGGCAGGTACCTCGACGGCTCCGTCGTTCGGGTCGCACTCCGCGACCACGTTCCCGTCGAGGTCCCGGACCCAGACGTTCAGCAGGAACGGCGTCCGGAGCCGCGTCGCCGTCACCGCGACGGCCCTGTCGACGGGGTAAATGAAGCCCTCCGTCGAGACGGGCGTCGGGTCGACGGAGCCGTCGGTGAACAGCCGCGTCTGGACGTCCTCGATGGGGTCCTGGACGTGCAGCCCCGAGCGTCCGAACAGCGAGTCGAACCGGGGGACGACGCCCTCGACGTCCGGGTCGCCGTTCATCGTCGGCCTCCGGCAAAACCCCCGGACACGGCCGCCGTTCGACCGACGTCGCACCCGGAGTGAGAGACTGACGTCTCCCGGCAGGCACCCGACCGGACCATTCGTGAGCGTACCATCCGACTACATGATAAAAAACCTGTGGCCGGCCGCAGAGGTCGTGTTTAGTTAAGAATGAAAAGTGAGGCGAGCGGATTTGCTGAGTGGCTATGGCAGAAATCGCTCGCCTCAGCGGTCATAGCGAGTGGATCGACTTGGAGTTTGTGGAGCGAGAGCGGACACCGAGCGAGCTGATGCAGCTTGGTATTCGACTCCATCTGGCCGGCTTATCACTTTCGAATACCGTTCGAGAACTCGAAAGGTTCGGTGTCGAACGGTCGCGGAAAGCCGTTCACGATTGGGTCCAGAAAGCTGATCTACAGCCCGCCGACGATGCCAGTCCGGATCACGTCGCGCTTGACGAAACGGTGATCCGAATCAACGGCCAGCAGTTTTGGCTGTACGCTGCTGTCGATCCAGAGACGAACAGATTCCTTCACGTACGGCTTTTTACGACCACAACAACGGCATTGACACAGCGATTTCTGCAGGAACTCCGTGAGAAACACGACGTTTCTGACGCCGTGTTTCTCGTCGATTACGCCAAACATCTCGCGGCAGCACTTCGTCGAGCAGGGCTCCGATTTCAGACGATTCGCCATGGAAATCGGAATGCTGTCGAACGTGTCTTCAGAGAAGTAAAACGACGTACCTCTTCGTTCAGTAATAGTTTCAGTCACGTGCAGCCGACGACGGCGGAAACGTGGCTGCAAGCCTTCGCCGTCTGGTGGAATTCGCTTAACTAAACACGATGG
>JAHENN010000180.1 GCA_018609665.1 Haloarculaceae archaeon
ACGCTGTACCGGCCGGGCGTCAGCGCCCACGGCAACGCGGTGCTGAGCACCCAGGACAAGGCGGACGTCCTCGGGCCGCTGGGCGAGGGCGGCGACGGCGAGCCGTTCTACGGGCGGCTCAGCGGCACCTCGATGTCCGGTCCCGCGGCGGCCGGAATCGCGATGCTGGTCCAGCAGGCCTACCGCGCCGAGAGCGGCGGCGAGGAGCTCTCGCCCGCCGACCTCATCCGCGTCATCGAGGCCACCGCCGCCGACCACAACCCGGACTACACGACGATTAACACCGGTGCCGGCTTCGTCGACGCCGAGGCGGCCGTCGAGACCGCCGAGGCGCTTGCCCGCGGCAAGACGACGATTAGCGACCTCGAGACCGGCCTCAAGGCGCTGGTCGAGCCGCCGGAGGAGGTCACGCCGCCGGAGACGGTCGACCTGGACGTCACCGGGTCGCGCAGCGACGACGCATCGGTGTTCACCGCCGGCCAGACCGACCGCGTCCAGATCACCGTCGACGAGTTCAACGACACGCTCGCCGACGAGGTCCAGGTGTTCGACCGGGTGCCCGACGGCTGGACGGTCGCCGAGAACTTCGGTGACGTCGAGGACACCACCGAGAACGAGGACGGCAGCACGACCGTCGACCTCGGCACCGTCTCGGCCGACAAGGTGGGCAACGAAAAGAGCGTCACCCGCACCTACTTCGCCGAGGCGCCGGAGGGCACCGACGGCACCGGCACCTACACCTTCGGCCCCGCGGCCGCCGAGGCCGTCGACCCGGCCGACTTCTCCGGCAACTCGGACAAGAAGAAGGGCTCGACCAGCGAGGAGTTCGGCGGCACCGACACCAACACCGTCGCCGGCGCCGACACCGAGGTCTGAGGCGGGCGCCGACGACGGCCGCGGACGCGGGCTCGTCGCCGCCTCGCCGACCGCCGAGTGCGGCCGCCGGTCCGGAGTCCACACGCCGCCACCCGCAACCGACTTGTCGGCCGCCCCCGTCGTCGTCGGTATGACCGTCTCCCGCGTCGTCGAGTTGGAGGGCCACATCATCGACTCCGGGATGATGCAGTCGGCCTTCGGCATCGTCATGGACCACGGCGGCTCCTTCGACGTCGAGGAGTTCGACATCGGCCGCCGGAAGGACGAGGAGTCCTACGCCCGGCTGGTCGTCACCGCCGACACCGACGACGACCTCCAGCGCATCGTCCACGACCTCCACCAGCAGGGAGCGAACCCGGCCGATCCGGACGACGCCACCCTGGAGCCGGCGCCCGACGACCGGGTCGTCCCGCACGGCTTCTACTCGACGACCAACCACCCCACGCAGATCCGCTACGACGGCGAGTGGGTCGACGTCGAGGACATCGAGATGGACTGTGCGGTCGTCGTCGAGCGGCCGGACGACGGCGTCCGGGCGTACACCAAGACGCTGAACGCCGTCGAGGCCGGCGACCTGGTGGTGACCGGCCGGACGGGCATCCGCGTCCGGCCGCCGGAGCGGCCCCGCGGCCGGGACGACGCCTTCGGCTTCATGCAGGGCGGCGTCTCCGCCGAGCGGCCCTCCGAGTCGACCATCGCGGAGATCGCCGAGGCGGTCGAGACGACGCGGGCCGAGGGTGGCGACGTGCTGGTCGTCGCCGGGCCGGCGGTCATCCACTCCGGCGCCCGCGAGGACCTCGCCCGGCTGGTCGAGGCCGGCCACGTCGACGCCCTCTCGGTCGGCAACGGCTTCGCCGTCCACGACATCGAGCGGGACCTCTACGGGACGTCGCTGGGCGTCGACACCGAGACGCTGGACCACGCCCGCCACGGCCACAAACACCACATCTACGCCATCAGCGAGATCATCCGGGCCGGCGGCATCGAGCCGGCCGTCGAGGACGGCATGGTCGAGTCGGGGGTGATGTACCGGTGCGTGACCAACGACGTCCCGTACGTCATCGCCGGCTCCATCCGGGACGACGGCCCGCTGCCGGACACCATCACCGACGCCGTCGAGGCGCAGAACGCCATCCGCGAGCAGGCCCAGTCGGCGGACATGGTGCTGATGCTGTCGACGCTGCTGCACTCCGTGGCGGTGGGCAACTGCCTGCCGTCGACGACCCGCGTCGTCTGCGTCGACATCGACCCCGCGACGGTCACCCAGCTCGTCGACCGTGGGTCGGCGCAGGCCGCCGGGATGGTCACCGACATCGGGACGTTCGTCCCGATGCTGGCCGAGAAGCTGCTCGCCGACTAGGCGCCGGGGACGCCCTCGCGGTACGCCGAGACGGCGGCCTTCGCGTCGGCCAGCGCCGCGGCGGCGTCGTCGTCGGCCTCCTCGGCGAGTTCCTCGAGGGTGCGGGTGATGCGGGCCAGCGCGCCGTGGTCCAGCGTGCGGCCGGCCTCGAGGGCGGTCTCGACCCGGTCGACGGCCGTCTCCAGCCGGTCGGCCGCCTCGCCGTCGACGGCCTCCCGGGCGGTCCGCAGCGCCTCGAGTGCGGTCTCCAGTTCGTCGGCGCTCATGTCCGGACTCCGACGGCGACGACGGGAATATCTGACGGGTCCCACGTCCGTGCATACACCGCGGACTCTCGGGCCCGCGATGTGCAGACAGATGCGCCGGAACCGGGGGGCTCTTTAGGTCCCCACCGCAAGACGTGGTACGCTCAGTTTCCCATGACAGCAAACGGAAGCCCTTACGCGCCGCACACCGACGCCGACCGGGAGGCGATGCTGTCGGCCGTCGGGGCGGACGACGAGGAGGCGCTCTTCGACATCCCCGACGACGTCCGCTTCGACGGCGAGTTCGGCATCGAGGCCCGCGGCGAGCGGGCGGTCCGGTCGCTGGTCGACCGGACGCTGTCGGCGAACGACGACCTCGTGGAGCTGCTCGGGCGGGGCCACTACGACCACTACGTCCCGTCGATGGTCGACCACCTCTCGGACCGCTCGGAGTTCCTCACCAGCTACACCCAGTACCAGCCGGAGGTGGCGCAGGGTTTCCTGCAGGCGCTGTTCGAGTACCAGTCGATGCTGGTCGAGCTCACGGGTCTCGGCGTCGCCAACTGCTCGATGTACGACGCGGCGACGGCGCTGGGGGAGGCGGCGACCCTCGCGACGCGGGTGCGGTCGACCTCCGGAACGCGGGTGCTCGTCCCCGAGCGGCTCCAGGCCGGCCGCCGGCGCGTCCTCGACAACTACGTCAGCGGCCACGACCTGGCCGTCGAGACGTACCCGATGGACGACGGTACCGCCGACGTCGACGCGCTGGCGTCGCTGGCCGACGAGGAGACGGTGCTGGTGTACGCCGAGACGCCGACCGTCCGCGGCGCCGTCGAGGAGCGGGCCGACGAGATCGGGACGCTGGCCGACGACCACGACGCGATGTTCGTCCTCGGGTCGGACCCGGTTGCGCTGTCCGTGCTCGAGGAGCCGGCGAGTCTCGGCGCCGACGTCGTCGTCGGCGACGCGGCGACGCTCGGCGTCCCGACCGCCTACGGGATGGGCATCGGGCTGTTCGCCTGCCGGGAGGACTACCTCCGGCAGGTGCCAGGCCGGCTCGTCGGCGTCGCCGAGGACGAGACCGGCCGCCGGACGTACACGCTGACGCTGCAGACCCGCGAACAGCACATCCGCCGCGAGCGGGCCACCTCGAACATCTGCACGAACCAGGCGTGGGTGGCGCTGCGGACGGCGATGCACGCCGCCTGGCTCGGGCCGGACGGGCTGGTCGAACTGGCCGGCGACTGCGTCGAGCGGGCCCGCGAGCTGGCCGCCCGGGTCGACGACGTCGACGGCGTCCGGGCGCCGGTCCACGACCGCCACCACTTCCGGGAGTTCGTCGCCCGGACCGACCGGCCGGCGCCGGCCGTCGCCGACGACCTCGAGGCGGCCGGCTACGCCGTCCACGTCGTCGGCGACCACGAGATACAGCTCTGCACGACCGAGACGAACGAGGAGGCCCTCGACGGCTTCGTCGCCGCCCTCCGGGAGGTTGCACGATGACCGACGACACCGACCACGAGACGTTCGCCTACGACCAGGCGCGCTGGACCGACGACGACGAGCGGTACGAGCCGCTGCTGTCGGAGAAGAACACCGAGGCGGTCGACGTCGACACGCCGCTGCCCGACGAGCTCACCCGCGAGGAGCTGGAGCTGCCGTCGCTGTCGGAGCCGGAGCTGGCGCGACACTACACCCGGCTGTCGGAGATGAACTACGGGGTCGACTCCGGACCGTTCCCGCTGGGGTCGTGTACGATGAAGTACAACCCCAAGTTCACCGAGGACGTCGCCGTCCACCCGGACGGACTGGTCCATCCGGACCGGTCGGCCGACACCGTCCAGGGCAACCTCCAGTTGCAGTACGAGCTGCAGGACTACCTCGGCCGCATCGGCGGCATGGACGCGGTGACGCTGCAGCCGCCGGCCGGCGCCGCCGGCGAGTTCACGGGCATCCTCGTCGCCCGCGAGTACCACCGCGCGAACGACGACGACCGCAGCGAGGTGATCGTCCCCGAGTCGGCCCACGGGACCAACTTCGCGTCGGCGGCGATGGCCGGCTACGACGTGGTGACGCTGCCCGGCGGCGACGACGGCCGGGTCGACCTCGAGGCGCTCGAGGCGGCGCTGTCCGAGGAGACGGCCGCGCTGATGCTCACCAACCCCAACACGCTGGGGCTGTTCGAGCGGGACATCGTCGAGATCGCCGAGATGGTCCACGACGTCGGCGGCCTGCTCTACTACGACGGCGCCAACCTCAACGCCCTGCTGGGGCGGGCCCGGCCGGGCGACATGGGGTTCGACATCATGCACTACAACGTCCACAAGACGTTCGCGACGCCGCACGGCGGCGGCGGCCCCGGCGCCGGCCCGGTCGGCGTCACCGCCGAACTCGCGGAGTTCCTCCCCGACCCCCACGTCCGGAAGGCCGACGGCGACTACGAGCGGTACTCCCCGGACAGCTCGATCGGCAAGGTCCACGGCTACGCCGGCAACTGGCTGGTGCTGGTGAAGACGTTCGCCTACATCGCCCGCCTCGGCGACGAGGGGCTGGCCGACGCCTCCGCGAAGGCCGTCCTGAACGCCAACTACCTGGCCGAGCAGCTGGAGTACGAGGTGCCGTTCGGGCCGTTCCACCACGAGTTCGTCGCCTCGGCCGGCGACCAGGACGCCGCCGACGCCGCGAAGCGGATGCTCGACTACGGCGTCCACCCGCCGACGACGAAGTGGCCGGAGATCGTCGAGGAGGCGCTGATGACCGAGCCGACCGAGGCCGAGAACAGACGCAGCCTCGACCAGCTCGCGGCGGCGTTCAACGCCGTCCGGAACGACGACGAGGAGACGCTGGAGACGGCCCCCGAGCGGACCGCCGCCGGCCGCATCGACCAGGTGGCCGCCGCCCGCGACCCCGAGCTCTCCTGGCAGGCGCTCGACGAGGAGTAGCCGGGGCGTCGCGTCGCCGCGACCGTTCCGGCGGCTACGGGTCGCGTCGCACCAGCACGCGAATCACCGAGCCGTACAGCACCGTCACCTGACAGCCCTGGACCCGGAACGTCACGGACGGAAGCCACCTGCTTCCGTCCGTCGCGCCGGTGTCGAACAGCCCGGTCAGATTCCCCAGCTCGACGGCGTCGACGAGCGGCGTCTCCTCCGAGAGCTCCGGCCACCGCTCGACGGCCTCGGTGACGGTCAGGGCGACGGCGTCGGCGGCGTCAGCCGACGGCTCGAACTCCCTCACGAGCTCCGTGTCGGTCGACCAGCCGGGCGATTCCTCCGGCGTCGTTCTCGAGTTGCGGCTCATACACGTGCCTGGCCCCGGACGGTGAGAGTCACTCTGCCTATCTGTTTTGGGAGCCTCACTCCGATACCGATGCTGTTCGGGCGTCGTGCGGCGACCGGGCGGTCCCGCCGTCGCCCCCGGCTCGTCGCGGCTACAGCAGCTGGAGGAGCAGGGCGAAGGTGACCCCCAGAACGACCGTCGTGTACAGCCAGAGCCCCGCGTGATGGACGGCGGAGATGCCCCGCACGGGTCACCGCACCCCCTGGCCTGCGGTCCGGTCGGCGTCGCTGCCCCGGCGGCCACGAACGGGCGACGTCCGGCGACCGTCGCGACAGCCGGTCGGTCGAATCTGCCGAGAGCGGACGGTCGTCCACGCGACGGCCGCCGTCACGTCGGAGTCGTGTGACTGCACGGGCGACGTAGCATCCCGGCAGTCAAGCGCCCTGTCGGTATCCACATCGGCTGCGGCGACGTCGTACCGATGCACGTCGGGGGGTCGTCTCCGGGGCTCGGAACGGCGACGGTCGCTACGAGAACAGCCCCTCGAGCACCTTGCGCTCCGCCGTCCGGAGGTGCTGGCTGAGCGTCGACTGTGCGATGCCGATCTCCGCGGCGACGCTCTCGGCGTCGGTGCTGCGCGGCCAGTCGAAGTACCCGGAGTGGAACGCCGTCTGCAGCGCCTCGCGCTGCCGGTCGGTCAGCCGGTCGTCGACGCGCCCGGCGGCGCCCGGGTCCGTCCGTCCGGCGGACGACAGGTCGCGTTTCGCCGACAGTTCGGCCGTCTCGAGGGCGGCAGTGACCCCGTCGACGTACTCCCGGACGTCGACCGAGTGGGAGAGCTCCACGGTCACCGCCAGACGGGTCGACCCCTCCCGGAGCGAGACCCCGCGCAGCGCGGCCCCGCGCTCGACCATCGTGCGGACGGCCGAGCCGGACCCCAGCGTGACCGCACAGGTGACGGACGCCTCGTCGGTCCGGAGCACCGACGCGTGGGCGTGGTCGCGGACGGTCTCGGCGACCCGGTCGGTGTCGTCCGGTCCGTCGGGCTCGAGTTCGACGAACGCCGCGGCGGTTCCGTCTGCCCGGTGTGAGACGTCGACCACCGACAGGGGGACGTCGACCGCCGCCGCGAGCCGGGAGAGCCCGGAGTCGGCCTCGACGTGGAACTCGAGGGCGACTACGCCGCCCGACAGCAGCGCGTCGCGCCGTCGAATCGCGCCGATGGCGTGGCCGACGGTCACGCCGAGCTGCTCGAATGCCTCGATTTCGTCGTCGTCCATCCCGCGCGGACGGTCGATGTGGATTTCGAGGGCGCCGAACCCCGTCGACTCGTGGACGACGGGAACCGCGACGACGGTGTGGGTACCGCGCCGCAGCCCCCGGTCGCGCCACCACGGTCCGGGGGCGGTGTTCGCCAGGTCGGTCACGGCCACCGGCGAGCCGGTTTCGTGGGCCCGTCTGGCGGGGACGACCGCCGCCGCCGCAGGCGCCGACGGTGGGTCCGCGGGGAGTCCGGAGAGGTACTCGTCCAGCGACCCGGCCGACGCCCGGCTGACCGTCCGCCCCGTCGGGACGTCCCGGGCGGCGATCCAGGCGCCGGTGACGGCGTCGATCCGGAGCAGTCGGCGACAGACCTCCGTCTCGACCTCCTCGCGGCTGTCGGCGCTCACCACCGCCGGGGCGGTCGAGCGGATGAGACGGTTGACCCTGTCGAGACGCGTCAGCCGCTCGTTGCGCCGCTGGAGCTTCTGTTCCCGGTCCCGGAGCCGCCGCGACCGGGCGATCTGTTCCAGGGCCTGTCGGGCGTTCGCCGCCCATGTCTTCGCGAGACTGCGGCTCGTCGTCGAGAGTCCCGCCCCGTCCGTCGTCGCGACCAGGAGCACCCCCTGCTGCCCGAGGGGGCAGACGGCCCACTCCCCGAACGGCTCGTCGAGCCAGCCGACACGACCGTGCTTTTCCCGGTACGTCGCGGCGTCGAGCAGCTCCGGGCGGTCTGCGAACGCCGTCCAGACCGGCCCGGAACCGCCCGACAGCGTCGGGAGCGTCGGCTCGACGGCCGCGCCGGTCGCCTCCTGTGCCGCCGGCACCAGGTCGCCGGTGGCCTCGTCCCGGGTGAACACGGCCGCGTACGGGAAGTCGAGTTCGACCGTCGCGGCCTTGACCGTCAGGTCGACGACGGCCTCCCGCGTCTCCGCGGCCATCAGCTCGCGCGTCGCGCGGTGAATCGACCGGAGGTACCGCTCGCGCTGGTGTCGTCCCGTCACCTCGTGGTAGTGTTCGATCCGTCCCCCTGCGTACAGACCCGTCTCGATCGGCGCGCTGTGGTACTCGAGCCACCGCTCCGGCCGCCCGTCGGCCGCGGGCACGTGGACGGTCGCCTCCAGCTCCCGGCCGTGTCCCGCCAGCCCGTCCCGTATCAGCGACACGAGCGACGCGTCGCCGGCCTCGAGCGGTTCGAACTGCTCGGCCGCGACGGTCCCGTAGCTGCGGCCGCGGACGTCACTGCGGTCGAGCCCGAGCAGCCGCTCGGTCGCGGCGTTGGCCCAGACGACGGTGCCGTCGTCGTCGACCACGACGGCGGCGTCCCGCGAGCTGTCGAGGACGTCCTCGGTGAGCGACTCGTAGCGGCGTTCGTCGGTCCGCTCGGCGGCCGTCCGCCGGAGCCGCTCGACGGCGACCTGGAAGTCGTCGTCCGGCAGCCGCGTCAACAGCGACTCGACGTCGCTCTGTACCGACTCCAGCCGGTCGACCAGCGCGCGGTACTCCTCGCTGGCCTCGAGCACCTCGGGGCGTCGAACGGCCTCGAGCGTCTCCTGTCGCTCGATGAGCGAGAACAGCTCCCGCAGCTTCTCGTCGTACTCGGCCCGGGAGAGCATCCGCTCGACGGTCTCGTACAGTTCCTCGGCCTCGATCGGCTTCTCGAGGTAGGCGTCGAACCCCATCTGCACCACGTCGAGGTCGGGCGTGACCGCCGAAACCATCACCACCTGCGGGTCCACCTCGGCGTCCCGCACCACCCCGAGCACCTCCTCGCCGGAGAGCCCGGGCATCATCCGGTCCAGCAGCACCACGTCGACGGTTCCGTCCAGCCGGTCGAGCGCCGTCGTCCCGTCGTAGGCGGTCTCGACGGCGTAGGTTCCGCCGAGCCACTCGGCGTACAGCTCCGCCAGGTCGGCGTCGTCCTCGACGACGAGCACCCGGGGTGGGGACCGTTCGGCGGTCATCGACCCGGCTCGCCGTCCCGTCCGACCGGCAGCCGCAGTGTCACCGTCGTCCCCGCCGAGTCGGTCTCGACGGCGAGGTCGCCGCCGGCCTGCGTGACGATCATCCGGACCATCCACAGGCCGAGCCCCTTGCCGTGGTTGAGCGGCGTCTCCTCGCCCGTCTCGATGACCTCCGCCTCCATCGCCGGCATCCCCGGCCCGTCGTCCTGCACCTCGATTTCGAGCCAGTCGCCGTCCGCACGGGAGAGTTCGACCTCGACCGTGGCGTCGTCCCTCGCGGCCGCCGCGTTCTGGACCAGCTCGCGAACCGCCTCGGTGAGCGACACCGGTACCGTCGCCCCGCCGGCGCCGGAGACGTCGGTCGTGACCGTCAGGTCGTCGTGTGCCTCCCGGACCGGCGCGACGGCGTCCTCGAGGAGCGGACCGACCGCCGTCGTGGTCTGCTGCTCGGCGGGCGACCGCAGGGTCCGTCGTATCTCGCCCATCCGTCGGGTCATCGAATCCCAGTCGTCGAGTATCCCCGCGACCGTCTCGAACTGCTCGGCCCGTTCGTCGGCGTCCGGCTCCTCGCATATCGCCTCCGTCCACCCTCGGACCTTCGTCAGGTCGTTCCGCATGTTGTGCCGAAGCACGCGCTGCATGACCTCGAGGTGCTGTCTGTGCTGCCGTCTGGCGGTGATGTCGCGGCCCTCCGCGACGAGCAGCGAGACGTCGCCGTCCTCGTCGGTCACGGGCTTCACCGAGAAGTCGACCGTCGCGAAGCCGTCGGCACCTTTAGCCTCCGTCTCGTAGCGGACGAAGTTGCCGTCTGCCGCCCGCTCGATCGCGTCCCGGACGGAGTCCTCGGCCGCCTCCGAGTGGTTCCACCAGCCGACGTCGGCGAGCGGCTCTCCGACGATGTCCTCGCGGTCGATTCCGCCGAACTCGAGCGCCGCGTCGTTGGCCTCGACGATCGTCCCGTCGAGCTCCAGCAGCCCGGTGAACTGGAACGTCTGGTTGAAGATTCCCTCGAACCGTCGGGCCTGTTTCTTGCTCTCGGTGACGTCGCGCAGGTACAGTAGCATCCCGCCGATAGCGTCGTCGTCCAGCATGTTCTGACACCGCCCTTCGACGTGGCGCCACTCGTCGTCGCCGGCCCGGAACCGGCACTCGGCGTGGAACTCGGACCCGGGCTGCTCGACGCCGTCGAAGAACCCCGCCATCGCCTGCTCGCGGCTCTCCGGGTGGACGTAGTCGAAGACGTTCTCGCCGACGAGCGTCTCCGGGTCGTGGTCGAGCACCCGGTCGGCGGAGCCGCTGGCGTACGTGATCGTCCCGTCGGGGTCGACGACGGTGACGACGTCGTCGGACTCCTCGACGAACCGCTCGGTCCGTCTGCGCTGGCGGCGCCGGTCGGTCATGTCGCGGACGATCATCGCGTACCCCCGGAACTCGTCGTCGTCGGTCTCCAGCGGCGCGTAGCGCACGTCGGCGTGGAACGTCGACCCGTCGGCCCGGAGGAGGTGGCCCTCGAAGGCGCTCTCGCCGGAGAGACGGGCCTGCTGCAGCAGCCGCTCGGGGACGCCGGCGGTCCGGTCGTTCTCCGGGTGGAGTCGGGCCATCGGCATCCCGACGGCCGTCCCGGCGTCGTGGCCGAACAGCGCCGTCGCACCGCCGTTCCACGTCGCGACGTCGCCGTCCTCGCCGACGACGAGGAAGGCGTACTCCTCGACGCTCTCGACTAGCAGCCGGAACCGCTCGCGCTGGTTGTACAGTTCCTCCTCGCGGCGGGCCTCTTCGGTGACGTCCTGCGCCAGGACGAGCCCGCCCCGTTCGGCCGCCGGCGTCCCGCCGTCGACCGGAACGACGTGTATCCGCAGGGTCCGGCCGTCGAGTTCGACGCGGCGGTCCGTACGGGTGCCGTCGAGCGCCGCCCGGAACCGCGGGACGAGCGGATGGTCGCCGTCGGCCATGACCGTCCCCGCTCGCCGTCCGACGATGTCGGACTCCGCCAGCCCGACCTGGCCGAGCAGTTCGCCGGCGGCGAGGGTGTACTCCAACTCCCCGTCGAAGAGGAGGACACCGCCGTTGGGGATGTTCTCCGCCAGCGTCCGGTACCGCCGCTCGCTGCGCCGGCGCTCCCGCTCCCGACGCTTCCGGTCCGTGATGTCCGTGCTGGTCGCCAGTACCCGACCGGCGTCGCCGTCGTCGTCGACCGGGACGGCCCGCGTCCGGACCCACAGCGGGTCCTCGTCGGCGGTGTCGACCCGGAGTTCGCCGGTCCACGGCTCGCCGTCCCGTAGCGTTTCCAGCGCCTCGAGCAGGGTGTCGCGGTCGCGCCGGTCGACGACCGACTCGAACCCCTCGACGGAGTCGATATCCCGACCGATCATCTCGACGTACGTCTCGTTCATCGAGACGTCGCCCGTCTCCAGGTCCCACTCGGCGATGCCGGTGTTCGTCTCCGACAGCGTCAGGTCGAGCCGGGCTCGCTGCTGGCGCAGCTCCTCGCGGTCGTTCCGTCGGTCGATCTCGTAGGACACCCAGCGCCGGAGGAGCCTGACGAACGACCGCTCGGTCTCCGAGAACTCCGTCTCGCGGGCCTCCGAGGAGGCGAAACAGAGCGTCCCGTAGTTCCGCTCGTCGATGTCGACGGAGCCGCCGATGTACGTCTCGAGCCCGAAGGCGTCGTAGGCAGGGTCGTCGGCCCACCCGGACTCCGCGGCGTGCGTGACCGTCATGAGGCCCTCGCTTTCCACCGTCCGTTTGCAGTACGATTCCCCGAGGGGACAGACGTCGCCGGGCTGCAGCCGGTCGTGGTCTCCGCAGGCCTGCACCACGGTCTGTGTTCCGGCGTCGCCGTCGGTCTCGATCCGTGTCAGGAACCCGTACGGCAGGTCGAGGTAATCGCTGCCGGCCGCGAGCAGCCCGTCGACCTTCTCCTCGAAGGAGCTGCCGGGGTCGGTCGTCACCTCGTAGACGCGCTCGAGGGCCTCGACGGTCGCCTCGGTCTGCCGTTCGCGGCGCCGGCGCTCGGTGACGTCCTGCTGGATGCCGACGTAGTTCGTCACCGTCCCGTCGTCGTCGCGTATCGGCGTCACCGACAGCTCCACCCGGTACGGCGTGCCGTCGGCCCGGTAGTTCCTGAACTCGGCGGAGACCGGCATCTCGTCGTCGGCGTCGCCCCGCAGCGCCGCGGCCTGCTCGGGGTCGGCCGCCTCCCCCCGGAGGGACCGCGGGTTCCGGCCCACCGCCTCTTCGGCGTCGTAGCCCGTCATCCGTTCGAAGCCGTCGTTGACGTACACGAGCGGGTTGTCGGGCTCGGTCGCGTCGGTGATCTGGATGCCGACGGTCGCCTCGTCCATCGCCCGCTCCTTCAGCTCGAGTTCGCGCTTCCGCGCCTCCCGTTCGGTCTCGTCGCGGACGGTGCAGACGAGCCGACCGTCGTCGACGATGGTCAGCGAGAGCTCGGCCGGGAACGTCGACCCGTCGGGCCGGCTGCCGGTGACCCGCCCGCGCCAGTGCCCGTCCGACTCGAGGGCCGGGAACGCCGTCTCCTCCAGCCGCTCGATTTCCTCCTCGTCGTACAGCCGACGCCAGCTGTCGCCCAGCAGCTGTTCCTTGTCGTCGAAGCCGTACATCTCGACGTGGGTGCGGTCGATGTAGGTGTACTCCCCATCGTCGAGAACCGCGATGCCGTCGGCCGCCTGTTCGATGGCCCGCCGGAACGATTCGAGCCGACGACGGCGTTCCTTCCGGGCCGTGACGTCACGGAGGACGCCGGCCGTCCCGTGGAACTCGTCTCCGATCAGCGCCAGCCGGTTCTCGACGGTCCTCGTCTCGCCGTCGGCCGTCTCGAGGTCGAACTCCGACGTCACCGACCGCTCGTCGGAGCCGAGTAGCGTCTCGATCTGCTCGCGAATCCGGTCGACGTCGTCTTCGTCCATCCCGACCGAGACGTGCGAGCCGATGACGTCCGTTCCGTAGCCGAACTCCCGCTTTGCGGCCTCGTTGACGAACGTGAACTGGCCGTCCGTGTCGAGCGCGTAGACGGGGTCGTCGACGGCCTCGAGTATCGTCTCGTACCGCCGCAGGTCGGCGAGCCGCCGACGGCGCTCGATTTCGGTTCCGATCCACGCGGCGAGGAGCCCGACGAACGTCCGTTCGGCGGGACGGAACGGCGCCTCGCGCGGTCGATCCATGGAGAAGTTGACCGTCCCGTAGGTCTCGTCGCCGACGACGACCGGCGCGGCGATGTAGGCGCGGACGTCGTCCGACGCCGGATGGCTCCGGTGTTCCGTGTCGGCGACGTCGGCGAAGGCGACCGGCTCCGTCGTCTCCCCGAGCACCGTCGCCTGGCACATCGTCTCCCCGAGGTCGTACACCGCCCCCGGTTCGTAGTCGTCCGTCGCGTCCACGACGGCCTCGATCTCGTAGTCGTCGCCGTCGACGTGGGCGAGGAGAGCCGTGTCGAGGCCGACGTACTCCCTGCCGAGCGACAGCAGCCGCTCGATGGTGGCGCCGAACCCCTCGCCGGCGACCGTCGTCTCGTGCAACCGGCGGAACGCCATCGCGTCGGCCTCGGCCGTGTCCGACGTCCGCACCGTCGCCACGTCCCCGAGGTCCGGCGAGACGGCCTCCGGTCCCGTCGCGGCCGGCGGTCGGTCGTCGATACGGTCGAGCGTCGCTCCGAGTGCTGCTGCGAGTTCCTCCGCGACGGCCGCCGCCGTCTCGTCGATGCCGTTCGACCCGTGCACCTCGAGACGGAGCACCCAGCGACGGCCGGCGGGGACGAACACGCAGCCGCGCCCGGTTCCGTCGACCTCGACCGACACCGCTCCCGGCGTCGTCTCCGGACGGTCGCCGAGGCGCTCGACGACGGAGTCCGGTACCGGCGGCCCGTCGCCACCGCCCCCGGAGGCAGACGACCCGAGCAGCACGGTGGCTCCCGTGTCCGGGTCGTGCTCGAGGACGTCGACCGTCGGCCCCTCGAGCACCCCTCGCGACAGTTCGAGGATGCCGGCGACGGCGTCGTCGACGGTCTCGGCCGAGCCGAGCTGTGCCGTCGGCGCGAGAACGTACGCCGCTTCGCTGAGATGTGGACGGGAACTAGCCATGATGTAGTGAGACACCGTGATTATTTAACAACACCGGTGAAAACCGGGTCTCGTTCGTCCGGCACCGTCCGATACCACGACGCACGCGGGACGTGCGGTCGTGTCCGCGCGTTCTCTCGCTGGCGGAATCATGTAGACCGCTCCGTCGTCGACGGACAATCGTCCACTCCCGTTTCACATCGGGATGCGAGAGAACGACACCGATACGTATCGGTATCTGCCGGCAGCGCTCCGCGGGCGAACGGGGTCGGATTCCCGACGACGGGGGATGGCCGGGGGGCACTTCGAGAACCGGGACCGTCCCGCCGAGCGCAGGCTTGACGTGGTCGGGAAACAGTTCTCCGACACGCGCCGACGACCGTCGGCGCCGTACCACGGATGAGCCGGGAACAGGTCACGGCCGAGACGGAGGAGTCGGGTCCATTGGACGCGTTCCGGCAGTTCTTCGCGCTGGAGCGGGACGTGCTGGTGCTGTCGCTGGCGATGTTCGCCTTCAGCCTCGGCTTCCAGATGACCAGCCGGTACCTCCCGGAGTACATGGTCGCGCTGGGCGCGTCGGGGTTCGTCGTCGGGCTGTACGGGACCGTCGGCAACGTGGTCTCGGCGGTCTACCCCTACCCCGGCGGGGCCGTCTCCGACCGACTCGGCTCGCGGCAGGCGCTGACGCTGTTCGGGCTGGCGTCGACGCTGGGGTTCGGCGTCTGGCTGGTCGCGCCGACTCTCGGGACCGTCACGCTCGCCGGCGTCGCCGCCCCGCCGTGGGCGTGGATATTCGTCGGGCTGCTGCTGGCGCAGGCCTGGAAGTCGTTCGGCCTCGGGGCGACGTTCGCGGTGGTCAAGCAGGCGACGGACCCCTCGCGGCTGGCGGCGGGCTTCGCCAGCACCGAGACGGTCCGCCGGACCGCGTTCCTCGTCGGCCCGGTGCTCGCGGCGGTTCTCATCGGCCTCCGCCCGGAGTTCGTCGCGAGCTTTCGGTACGTGCTCGCGGCCGCCGTCGTC
>JAHENN010000181.1 GCA_018609665.1 Haloarculaceae archaeon
CGTAGCGCGGCCCGACGGCCGTACATTCCCCCGGCCGCGGTGTTCCCCGTCCGCCGTATCGCCCGATTTTCGCGCTACAAGTCGAAACAAACATGTTTACCGTTGACATGGGCTCGTCGCGACGGCGACTCGTAAACTGTATGCTGCTATATCAAAACGGCGGCCCGTGGCCGAGGATGGTTCGGCCCCGGGGGCCTCTGCTTCGGACGTCTCCGGTCGCTTTCCGTGGCGCCGTCGCTCCGTGACCCGTACCCGGCGGTGAACGGCCGGATGCTGGGGCTCGCGAGGCGGGAAAACGTTCGGCTGCGCTGCTCGCGGGGCAGGGAAACATTCAGTTGCGCCAGTTGCGAGGCTTGCAGTATGCATCATCGAACGCGGACGGACGCCATCCGGGATTCGCGCCGCAGGAGTCTCGACGAATCACTCGGAATGTACGCGGGATGCTACGGGAGAGTGGACGCGAACGGACATACCGTGTGCTGTATCCGGCCGATAGGGACGGCTGGCGGGTGCGTCCGTCGCGTCGGGGTCGGTCCGACGACGGAGGAGGCGACGCACCCGGGAGAGGAACACGGCTTCGGGACCGTCGGCGACGACCGCGGTCCCACTGTCGTATAGGGAGAATTGCGATGGACCTTCGACTCCGCGCGTCCCTCCTCGCCCGCATGTGCGTGGCATCATCGATTCTGCTCACCGTCGCGCTCGCCGTTGGTCTGTTCGTGGGGATACTGGGCGGGCTGTCCGGGCTCGTGTTCGCAGGGCCACTCCGGTGGGCCGTGACGACGCTCGCGTCGTTGCCCCGCGTTTCCGCGGCGACGCCGCTTCCGCCGGCCGCGGTCGCGACGACCGGACTCGCTGCCGTCGTCGGGACCGTCCGCTGGTGGCCGGCGATCCGGGCGCACACCCCGCTCGACCGCCCGCTCCTGCCGACGACTCCGGGGTCGGCGGCCGTCGTCGCGGTGCTTCTCGGCTGTCTCTACCTGGTGGTCGTCGAGGCGTGTGCCGCGGTCGTGGCTCGGCTATCGACGTCGGCCGGCTTCCTGCTCCTTGCGCTGGCCTCCGCCGGCCTCGCCGTCTGGGCGACGGTCCGAGAGGTCCGAAAGCGCCTTCGGATTCTCCGCACCCGTATCGTCGCGGACAGTAGCCTGCTGGAGCACACCGAGCCACAGGTCGCGTCGACGGCCCGCCGGCTGGCGCAGTTGGCCGACGTGCCGCCGCCGTCCGTCCGGGTCGTCGCCTCCGAACGACCGGAGTCGGTGGCCGTCGGCGGCGGCGAAGACGCCGTCGTGCTGGTGTCGTCGGGACTGGTCGGTGCGCTCTCGGCGGCGGAACTGGAGGCGGCACTCGCCCACGAGGTCGCCCACCTGGCCAACGGCGACAGCCGCGTGATGAGCGCGGCCCTCGGGCCGGTGCTGGCAGCCGACGAGTGGGTCGACGACGACCCGACCGACCTCGAGGACCGGTTCTGGAACTGGGCGTTCGGGCTCCTGAAGCGGTACGGACAGTTCGGCGTCGCCGTACTGTCCCGTGGGCGCGAGCGCGCGGCCGACGTCGCGGCGGCCGAGCTGACCGGGGCGCCGGCCGCGCTCGCGAGCGCCCTCGAGCGGCTGAGCGAGACGCGGGGCCGACCCGAGACCGACCTCCGCGAGTGGGAGCGGTCCGTCGCCGTCATGGACATCCTGCCGCCGTCGGAGCCCGACCTCTCGACCGGGCCGTTCCGGACCCACCCGCCGGTCGAGCGGCGGGTCGAATACCTCGGATCGATGACCGAAGCCGCCGAGACGAGGCGGTGATTGCTGGGTCCTTGGCGACAGGTAAACCGTATGTCGATATATTGAATCGATCCAGTTCGGCCGCAGGTACCGGTGACCCCCAAGGCGAGTCGCTGCCCTGGCCACACGACTGCGTGGACCTCACGCTACACGCCTCGAGACGACGTTCTCGCGGGCGGAGAGGGCCACAACACGTCGCGGAGCCGCAGCGGCTCGCCCGACCGCACTCGCCGGACGACGGGCCCGTCGGAGGCGAGCGTCACCGCGGGGGCCCGAACGTCTCCTCGTCTCGCGGGAACCAGGCGAGGGGGTGGTTGGCGTCGAGACGCACGCGGACGCGGTCGTTGAGGGAGACCTCGTCGTCGTGGTTGTGCATGCAGCCGATGACGTCGCCGGAGTCGAGTTCGACGCGGTAGAGGACGGTCGGGCCGAGGTACCGTCGGTGGACGACCTCGCCGTCGGCGTCGTTGGTGGCCGCCTCGGCGCGGATGTCGTCCGGCCGGACCATCAGGTCGACGTCGGTGCCGCGGTACTCGGCCGTGAGGCCGTCGACGCGGCCGAACGGGACACAGCCGAGGGACGTCTCGACGCAGCCGTCGGCGACCCGGCCGGAGACGAAGGAGGCGTGACCGAGGAAGTCGGCGACGAACCGCGATTCCGGCCGCTGGAAGACGGCCTCCGGCGTGCCGACCTGCTCGATGCGGCCGTCGTTCATCACCGCGACGCGGTCGGAGATGGACATCGCCTCCTCCTGGTCGTGGGTGACGGAGATGGCGGTGACGCCGGCGGCCTTCAGTATCTCCCGGACCTCCTCGCGCATCCGGACGCGCGTGTCGACGTCCAGGTTGGAGAACGGCTCGTCGAGCAGCAGCAGGCTGGGTTCGGGGGCCAGCGACCGGGCCAGGGCGACCCGCTGCTGCTGGCCGCCGGACAGCTCCTCGGGCGGCTTGTCGTCGTGGTCGGCCAAGCCGACCAGCTCCAGCAGCTCGTCGACCCGCCGACGGCGGTCCGGCTCCGGTCGGTCGTCGATGCCGAAGGCGATGTTCTCCCGCGCGGTGAGGTGCGGAAAGAGGGCGAACTCCTGGAAGACGACGCCGACGTCGCGGTCCTCCGGCGGGACGAACCCGCCGCCGGACGCCGCGTCGTCGCCGATTCGCACCGTTCCGGCGTCGGGCCGTTCGAGCCCGGCGATGAGCCGCAGCGTCGTCGTCTTGCCGCACCCCGACGGCCCGAGCAGGGTCAGCAGCTCGCCGTCGTAGACCGACAGCGACAGCTCCCGAATCACCGGCGTCCCGTCGTAGGACTTCCGTAGTCCGTCGAGTTCGAGCACCGACTCCCGACGGCTCCGGTCGTCGGCGTCCTGCTCCGGGAACTCTCCGAGGAGCTCGCTAGACACGGTATCCACCTCGACGACCGGTCGCCGGCGCCTCGGCTCTCATCGTACGGTTGTTGTTTAGGGACGCCAAAAGTACTTTGCGCTCTCGGACGGCCACGGTGGGACGACCCCGCGGCGGTCCCGAACGCTTAGGTCCGTCCCGCGAGACGTCCGTGCATGACCGACGTAGCCGTCGTCGGCGCCTCGATGACCGAGTTCGGACGGCGCGAGGCGTGGATTCTGGAGCTACTCGCGGAGGCGGGGACGGCGTGTCTCGAGAACGCGGCCGTCCCGCCGGATGCCGTCGACCACCTGTACGTCGCCAACATGGCAAGCGGCGAGTTCGAGGGCCAGACGGGCGTCTCGAACGCCCTCGCACAGGACATCGGCGCGGTGCCGGCGTACACCCAGCGGGTCGACCAGACGTCGGCCTCCGGCGGGGCCGGCATCTACGCCGCCTGGCAGTCCGTCGCCAGCGGCGCCTCGGAGCTGACGCTGCTGGTCGGCGGCGAGAAGATGACCCACCGGACGACCGGCGAGTCGACCGACGTCATCGCCTCGCTCACCCACCCCGTGGAGTACAAACACGGGGTGACGCTGCCCTCGTTCGCCGGGCTGACGGCGCGGCGCTACCTCGAGCGGTTCGACGCCCCCCGAGAGAGCCTCGCCCGGGTCGCGGTCAAGAACCATCGTAACGGCGTGCTGAACCCCCACGCGCAGTTCCAGGAGGAGATCGACGTCGAGACGGCCATGGAGTCGCCGATGGTGGCCGACCCGCTGCGGCTCTACGACTTCTGCCCGGTGACCGACGGCGCCGCGGCGCTGCTGTTCTGCCCGGCCGACCGGGCCGCGGAGTACACCGACGACTACGCCGTCGTGACGGGCATCGCCGGAGCGACCGACACCCACGTCGTCCACGAGCGCCCGGAGCCGACGCGGATGAGCGCCGTCGCCGACGCCGGCCGCGACGCCCTCGGAATGGCCGGCCGCGACCCCGGCGACGTCGACGTGGCCGAACTCCACGACATGTTCACCATCCTCGAGTTCCTCCAGATGGAGGCGCTCGGGTTCGCGCCCGAGGGCGAGGCCTGGCGGGCGGTTCAGGACGGCCGGACAGACCGCGACGGGGAACTGCCGGTCAACACCTCTGGCGGGCTGAAGTCGAAGGGCCACCCGCTGGGGGCGACCGGCGTCGCACAGGGCCACGAAATATACCGGCAGGTGACCGGGACGGCCGGCGAGCGGACCGTCGGCGCCGACGTGGGACTGGCGTGCAACGTCGGCGGCTTCGGCAACTGCGTCACGGCCACCGTCATGGAGGGACGGTGATGGAGGCCTACCGCTACGAGGACGGCAGCATCGGTCACCCGGGACACCCGGTCGGGCCGGACGGCGGCGACCCAGTCGGGACGGTCGACCTGAGCGACCGCACCGCCGAGGTGGTGACCTGGACGGTCTCCCACGCGACGCCGCCCGGGGTACGGGAGCCGAACGCCCTCGCCATCGTCGAGTTCGACGTCGAGGGGACCGGCGTCCGTGCGGTCGGCCAGCTGACGACGGCCGACGTCGCGGTCGGCGACGAGGTGCGGCCCGTCCACTGTGAGGAGCTGCGGGACCCGTCGGTCTGTCTCCGCGAGCCCGAGAGCCAGTCGTGGGACGGCTACCGGTTCGAGCCGGTCTGAGGCGGTCGGTCAGCCGTCATCGTCCGGCTCGTCCGGCTCGTCGGGACCGTCGACCTGCCGCCGGATGGTATCGAGCTCCTCGTCGACATCGAGGTCGACACCGGTCGACGCCTCCTCCCCGTCGTCCGGGTCATCAGACCCGGGACCGTCGACGTCGACCCGAACCGCTCCCTCGTCGGTCGACGCCGGCGCCGACTCTGCCTCGGCCAGCCGCTCGTCGACTTCGGACCGGAGCTCGCGCGCCTGCGACAGCAGCCGCCGGACGTCCGGGTCGTCGGGCGTCCCGCCCTCTGCGGCCGTCTGCAGCTCCGCAAGCGCCTCGTCGAGCCGTTGCAGGGTCGCTCGGCTCGCGGCGGCCAGCCCCTCGCCCTCCGCACGGACGGCCTCCAGTCTGCCGCCGGCGTCGGTCAGTTCCTCCGTCGCCTCGAGCGGCCGGCCGTCGGCCACGCGCAGCGCGGCCGCCAGCAGCTCCAGCAGACGGACGTTCGCCTCCAGCAGCGAAATCAGCGCCGGAATCGTGTACTGTTCGGTGAACCGGAGGAGCTCCCCCGGGGAGGGCGGCCGCGGGAGCCCCAGCGGGCCGGTACGGGCGGGCGGGTCGCGCAGCTCCGACTGCAGCTCCTCGAGCGTCGCCGTCAGCTCCCGGACGGACGCCTCGAGATTGTCTCGGTCGTCCATACGATACGTGTGTGGCCGACACTCAAAACGATACGGAAGCTGCCCAGAACATTTATCAATTGCCGGTTTTATTTTACCACAAGGACAATGGAATCCGAATCGGACCCGCCCTCCGACGCCGGCGTCGTGCAGGGGCTCGCGGCGCTGAAGCGCGAGGGCGGGTCGGTGCTGGTCGTCGGCGCCGAAAGCGGCGCCCAGCACGACGTCTGCCAACGGTTCATCGAGGGCGACGACGACCGCGTCTTCGTCGACACCGACGGCCCCGTCCGCGACGACGAACCGGCCGACGAGGTCATCGAACGGCCGTTCGCAACGCGAAGCGCGGCGGCGTCCGAGCCGTCCGGCCCCGCGCCCGGCGGAATCACGGCGCTCGCCGCCGACGTCGAGGCCGCGACGCGCGACCGGGGCGAGACGACGGAGACGCCGCGGGTCTGTATCGACTCGCTCCGGCCGTTCGTCGACACCACCGACATCCCGACGCTCGCCGCCGCGCTCCGGTCGATCGGTGCCGCCGCCGAGGAAGCCGGCGCGGTCGCTCACTTCCACCTGCCCGCCGTGCCCGAGGCGGTCCCACAGCCGCTGTTCGAGGCCGTCGACGCCGTCGTCGAGGTCCGCCGTCGTGGCGGTACGACCCGCCAGCGGTGGCGCTTCCCCGGCCGGACCGAGGCGACCGACTGGGTCCGGGTTTAGGCCAACCAAAACCCTTTAGCCTCCCCGGTGCGGAGTCGGCGGTAATGGCAGCCTCTCAGGAGCGAGACGAACGATCGGTCGACCTTCGAGCACACTCGACGTCGCCCGACCGGACGGTATTCACCGAGCCGAACAACAGCGACGGCTGGATAGCGACGGATTACACCGTCGGAATAGAACGGTAGAGACGCTTTCTATCCGTCGCCGACTCGAGACGGTAGATTCGCTGCTTACTTCGTCGCCGACCCGAGGACCAGCGTGTCGTCCTCGAGGTAGTGTTCGAGGTGGTGGGCGTGTTCCTCGAGGGTCTCGAGGTTGTCGCGGAGGATTTCCTCGGTGGTGTAGTCGCCGAGTTCCCGCGCCAGCGCGACGTGGTCGCGCATCGTCTCGATGGTCGCTCCCATCGCCTCCATGTCGTTGGCCAGCGACGTCCGGATGTCGAGGATGTCGTCGCCCTCGCGCTCGATGGGGGCGTGTTCCTCGTAGGTGGAACCGCCGGAGAGGGGCACGCCGCCGATGGCCTGTGCGCGCTCGGCGAACTCGTCGGCGGCCTCCTCGAGGTCCTCGGCGACCTCGCCGAGGTACTCGTGGATTTCGAGGAACTCGGCGCCCTCGACGTTCCAGTGGTGCTTCTTGACCTGGTGGTACAGCACGTACGACGCCGCGAGGTCGGTGTTCAGCGCGTCGATCAGCTGTCTGGCCTTCTCCTCGTCGATGCGGAGGGCCTCGCTCTCCTCGACGCTACCGGCCTGACGACGGACGGATTCCTGGGTGCTCATACACGTATACATACCCCTGCGACCGACTTAAGCCTTGCCGTCTGGAGAAAGAGATTTTGGCTATCCAAAAAAATTGCTCGTGTGTCCGGAAAGGAAGCCGGCAACGACGCGGTCCAACGGCGCCCTGTGGGGGTCAGTCGGGCGCGCAGTCGTTCATAAGCGCTTTTATGCGGTGACGCAGTACGGTGGTGTACGACCCGCGTGGGGTTGTGATGCTCCTAGCCGGACCCAGGACAAACGCGTCCGTCCGGACGCGAGAACCGCACCGTCAGGTGCGTTCGACGGCGGGGGAGCGCGAGCCCGCGTGCGGGACGGAGAACCCAAAATGTCAGTATACGTAGACTTCGACGTGCCGGCCGACCTCGAGGACGACGCCGTCGAGGCGCTCGAGGTCGCCCGGGACACGGGAACGGTGAAGAAAGGGACGAACGAGACGACGAAGGCCGTCGAGCGCGGCAACGCCGAGCTGGTCTACGTCGCCGAGGACGTCAGCCCCGAGGAGGTCGTCATGCACCTCCCGGAGATCGCCGACGAGAAGGAGACGCCGTACGTCTTCGTCGAGGCACAGGACGACATCGGGCGCGCCGCCGGCCTCGAGGTCGGCAGTGCCGCCGCGGCCATCGTCGACGCCGGCGAGGCCCAGGACGACGTCGACGACATCGCCGAGAAAGTCGAGGAGCTCCGGTAGGTGAATCATGAGTGCTGAGGAAGACGGGGGCGGCGCGACCCCTGCCGAAGTGATCGAGGTCGTCGGCAAGACCGGCATGCACGGCGAGGCCATGCAGGTCAAGTGCCGAATCAAGGAGGGCGAAAACCAGGGCCGCATCATCGCCAGGAACGTCCTCGGCCCGGTGCGGGTCGGCGACGTCCTCCAGCTCCGCGAAACCGCCCGCGAGGCGGACTCCATCGGGGGGCAGTGACGATGCCACAGACGAACGCCTGCGACTACTGCGGGTCCGACATCGAGCCCGGCACGGGGACGATGTTCGTCGCCGTCGACGGGACGGTCACCCACTACTGTTCGGCCAAGTGCGAGAAGAACGCCGACCTGGACCGCGAACCCCGGGACCTCGAGTGGACCGAGGCCGGCGCCGGTGCCCCGGCCGCCGAGACGGCCGGCGCCGACGAGGCCGCGGACGCCGACGCGGACGGCGAGGAGACCGAGGAGACCGACGCGGAAACCGACGCCGACGACGAGGAGACTGAGGAACCCGACGCGGACGCCGACGCCGACGACGAAACCGACGCCGACGACGAGGAGACCGAGGAAACCGACGCGGACGCCGACGACGAGGAGGTCGAGGCCTGATGGCCGACGCCGAACGGACCTTCGTCATGGTCAAGCCCGACGGCGTCCAGCGCGGGCTGGTCGGCGAAATCGTCTCCCGTTTCGAGGACCGCGGGCTGAAGCTCGTCGCCGGGAAGTTCACCCGAATCGACGACGACCTCGCGCGGGAACACTACGCCGAGCACGTCGACGAGCCGTTCTTCGACGACCTCAAGTCGTTCATCACGTCCGGACCGGTCTTCGCGATGGTCTGGGAGGGCCAGGACGCCGTCGCGCAGGTCCGTCGGATGATGGGCGAGACCGACCCGGCCGAGTCGCCGCCGGGCACCATCCGCGGCGACCTCGGGCTCGACCTCGGGCGGAACGTCATCCACGGCTCCGACACCGAGCCGGGCTCCGCCGAGCGGGAAATCGAGCTGTTCTTCGACGACGAGGAACTGCACGACTACGAGCGGACCGACGAGACCTGGCTGTACGAGGAATCTTCTTCATCGCGGCCCGCGCCGACCGCCGCTCGGCGCCGGGCGCGAGGCGCAGGCGGCCGACGACGGCGCCGCCGGCCTCAGGCACCCGAGACGAGGTAGACGGCGAACACGGCGAAGAGGATGCCGACGGCCTTCCGCGCGGTGAACTCCTCGCCCAGCGCGAGCACCCCGATCATCGAGGAGAACACGAGGAACGTCGCGAAGATGGGCGTGACGACGCTCACCGGCCCGAGCGACAGCGACCGGTAGAGCGCGAGGATGCCGACGCCGAGGAAGACGCCCGCCGCGAGGACGTACCCCATCTTCGGCGAGGAGAGGTGGGCGACGACGCCCTGGTCGGTGTACGCCAGCACGCTGAGCGCCATCACGACGAGCAGGCCGTTCGAGACGACGACGGCGACGTCGCTCGGGACCGCGTCGGGGCCGGTCGTCGCGACGCGCATGAGCGGGGAGACGAGGGCGTACGCCCCCATCGCGAGAAGCGCGTACGGCAGGTACGTGCCGTTCACATCGGCGTCTCGTCCGGGGTAGGCAAGTGTCTGCCGGCCCGCGGCCGGTCCGGGGGCGACGCCGTGCCGCCGCGCGTCGGGCGACCACAGTGCCGGCTCGTGACCGACCGTCGGCGCGTGCAGGATGCGGCCGTCAGTCCCTGGCGAAGCCGACGTCCACCTCGCCGGCGTCGAGTTCGGCCTCGACCTGCCGGGCGGCCTGGACCATGTTCTCCATCTTGCCGTAGGCGACCTCGCGGGGAAGGAGCTTCAGCCCGCAGTCCGGCGAGACGGTCAGCCGCTCCGGCGGGACGACCTCGAAGCCCCGCTTGATGTTCTCGACGATCTGCTCGACGGACTCGACCTCGGCGGTGTGGGCGTCGACGACGCCCAGCGCGAGGTCGGCGGTGAAGTCGTGTTCGGTGAACACGTCCAGCTGCTCGTACTGGCCGTTGCAGAGCTCGAGGTCGAACTCGTCGACGGGATACTCGAGGATCTCGGGGTAGATGCGGAAGTAGTCCCCGTAGCAGACGTGGAGGCCGACGCGGACGTGCTCCGGGACGTCGTCGACGATGCGGTCGAGACATTCCCCGACGATGGCGTGGTCGTCCGGCGTCGTCGCCAGCGCCGGCTCGTCGATCTGGATGTACGTCGCCCCGGCGTCGACCAGCCGCCCGATCTCCTCGTTGACCAGGTCCGCCAGCTCGTAGGCCAGCCCCTCGTCGTCGTCGTAGTGCTCGTTGAACGACCACGACGCCAGGGTGTACGGGCCGGTGATGGGGACCTTGATGGGGCGGTCGGTGACGCCGGCGGTGAACTCGTACTCGTCGACGAGCCACTCCTCGCCGTAGGAGACCGCCTCAACGACGGATGGCTTGTCGAAGTAGTTGTGACCCCACACCTTTACGCGGCCGTTGAACTCGTAGCCGTCGATGCGATGGGCGAAGTACTCGACCATCTCGTTGCGGCGCATCTCGCCGTCGACGACGACGTCCAGCCCGGCCCGGACGTGCTCGTCGGTGATGAGGCGGGCGGCGTCGTCCAGCGCCTCTTCGAGTTGGTCGTCGTCGAAGTCGTGGTCGTCGTCCTCGGCGAGGTCCTTCGCGCGGTTGAGCCACTTCGGCTTCGGGTAGGAGCCGACGACCGTCGTCATCAGGAAATGGTCGTTGTCGTGGTCCGGCGGGCGGAACCGCTCGCGGCCGTCGGTCATGCCGACACCTCCTCGGCGGCGGCGGCGAGCGCCTCCAGCTTCGCCTCGAACTTGTTCACCGGCAGGAAGAACAGCCCCGTGTTGGGCGTGGCGTAGATGGTCTCGAACTCCTGGGCGGGGACGTTCTCCCGGACCCACTCGACCCGCTCGGCGATCTCGTCGGGCGTCTCCACGAGCGTGTTCTGGCCGTCGACGACCCCCAGCCCGATCGCGTCCTTCGTGCCGTACTCCTGGATGTTGTAGATGTTCGTCTCGTGGTCGGAGACGAAGTCGAAGCCGACGGCGTCGACGTCGGCGTCCATCAGGTGGGCGTACGGCTTCTCCGGGATCGCCCCCCAGTAGGTGTGGACGACGACGTCGGCCTCGACGGCACCGGCCACGCGGTCGATCGCGGCGCTGGCGCGGCGGTCCTCGTCGTCGCCCGGCGGGTCCGTCACCAGCGACGGCTCCAGCAGGAACAGCGTCTCGACGTCCGGCAGCGCGTCGGCCTCGCCGGCGAGGAACCCCGCGACGGCGTCGAGGAAGGCCGCCTCGTCGCCGTAGTGGTCGTCGGTCGCCAGCTCCGACAGCGAGTACGGCCCCGGCAGGACGGCCTGGTCGACGCCGGCGGCCGCGTCGAGCTCCGCGGCGACGTCGCCGTCGTAGCCGAGGTCGCCGGCGACGACCGGCTCCCGGTAGAAGTTGTTGTTGTCGTAGTAGCGGACGATGCCGCGTGTCTCGACGCTGTCGTGGACGGCCAGCGGGTGGGCGAGCATGTCGTCCCACCGGAGCTGGCCCTCGACGATCCGGTCGAGGCCGGCGGCCTGCTGGCGCTCGATCACCTCGCTCCGCGCGCGCTCGTAGACCTCGACGACCTCCCCCGACTCCGAGCCGGAGATCAGGTCACCCTTCTGGTGGCCCTTCAGGTCGGCCAACTCCTCCTTGGCCCAGTCGGGCAGCGGGAACAGCCCCGGCGTCGTCGCGATTGCCTCGGTCATCACCGCTCGATACGCGATGACGGCGTTTAATATTTCCTACTCAGGTATCACTGATGGTTATCTCGAGGACGACGAGCCGCTCGAAGGGGAACGACTCCGCGGCGCGCTCGCGGGCCGCCAGTCCCGCCGCCGTCGCCAGGTCCCGAACCGCCTCGAGGCCGGTCAGCGAGGAGACGAGCAGGTACGCGCGGCCGCCGGGCCGGAGCACCCGGCCGACGTCGTCGAGGAACGGCCGGACGACCCGGCGGCCGTCCGCTCCGCCGGACAGCGCGTACTCGAGGGGGTCGTCCCACTCCCGCTCCGGCGGCGTCGGCAGGTACGGCGGGTTGCAGAGGACGACGTCGGCGCTGTCGGCGGCGAACGGCGCCGTGAGGTCCGCCCGGACCGTCTCGACGCCCGACTCACGGGCGGCCACACAGGCCTCGGGGTTGATGTCGCTGCCGACGACGGCGGCGCCGGTTGCCTCCCGGACCGTCGCGGCGACGTAGCCGGAGCCGACCCCGACCTCCAGCACCAGCTCGTCGGCGGCGACCGCCTCGGCGGCCGTCTCCGCCAGCAGCCGGGAGTCCTCCGCCGGCTCGTACACCGTCGGCATCTCGCGGCGCTCGGGCAGCGTCATTCGCCGTCCTCGTCCGTGTCGTCGGCGTCCTCGGCCTCGTCCCCGCGGCGCCGCCCGTGTTCGTTCTCGACCGGCTCGACCACGCTGTCGTCGGTCGTCGCCGGGTACACGTCGCCTTCCTCGCGGGGATGGGGGCTCGAGACGTCGTGTTCGTCCTCGACCAGCCCGGCGGCGCTGTCGAGGCCGTCGGTCGCGTCGGCCGAGTCGTCGACGGTGCCGTCCGTCGACCTATCGCCGTCGGCCGCACTGTCAGCGCCGTCCGCCGACCCGTCGTCCGCGTCGTCAGCGCCGTCGCCGTCGACCGTTTCCTCGCCGTCGCCGTCGACCGTTTCCTCGCCGTCGCCGGCGTACTCCTCCTCGACGGGCTCGCTGACGGTCGTCGGCTCGTCGTCGTCGGCGACCGGCCGGACGGCCCGCTCGGCCGCCGTCGCCGACGTCGTCACCTCCAAGCCGTCCGTCTCGGTCCGGCCCATCAGCTCCCGCTGGGGGAACGGGATGCGGATGCCCTCCTCGTCGAAGGCGCTCTTGACGGCGTCGATGACCTCGTTCTGTGCGCTGAGCTTCCGCTGGATGGTCGGCCGGTCGATCCAGTACCGCAGCCGGAGCACGACCGAGGAGTCGCCGAACGACTCCAGGACGACGTCCGGCTCCGGCGTGTCCGCGACGGTATCGCACTCCCGCATGGTCCGCTTGGCGACGGCCGCCGCCTCCGAGACGTCGTCGTCGTAGTCGACGCCGACCTCCGTCGTCAGCCGGAGCCGCTCGGTCTTCGAGTAGTTGATCACCTCCGTGTCCGTCATCTGGTCGTTCGGAACGAGCAGGTGCTCCTCGTTGAACGTCCGGATCTGCGTGTTGAAGACGCTGATGTCGGTGACGATGCCCTCGCGGTCGTCGACGGCGATCCAGTCGCCGGCCTCGAACGGCCGGCCGAAGAGGATGACCAGCCCCGACAGCGTGTTCCGCAGCGTCTTCCGGCCGGCCAGCCCCACCACCGCGCCGAGGACGCCGGCGCCCAGCAGGAAGTTCGCCGGGTCGATGCCGAACAGCCCGAAGACGAACACCAGGGCGACGAGGAACAGCGACAGCTGGACGAAGTGATGCGCCAGCTCGCGCTGGTGCGGCGAGATGCGGCCGTTCGCCGACCAGTACCGGATCAGCCGCTTCGTCACCCGCGTCAGGGTGTACGTTCCGAGCAGGGCGATGAAGCCGATGTAGAGGCTCAGCGCCGTCTGTGCGGTCGGTATCAGCCGGTCGGCGAAGGCGTTCAGCTCGTCGACGGCGGTGCCCTCCTGGCCCCAGATGACGATGAACAGGACGGCGTCGGCCAGCGC
>JAHENN010000182.1 GCA_018609665.1 Haloarculaceae archaeon
CGTTTACGATCAACCCGAGTGCCGCCGTCATCTACGCGATGTACGTCGCGCTGGCGGACCAGCAGGGCGTCCCGCGCGAGCAGGTCCGTGGGACCCTCCAGAACGACATGCTCAAGGAGTTCATCGCCCAGAAGGAGTGGGTCATCCCGCCCGAGCCGTCGCTGGACCTCGTCACGGACACTATCGAGTTCGCCGTCGCGGAGACGCCGAAGTTCCACCCCGTCTCGATTTCGGGCTACCACATCCGGGAGGCCGGCTCCACCGCGGCACAGGAGGCCGCCTTCACGCTGGCCGACGGCTTCGCCTACGTCGAGGACTGTCTCGACCGCGGGATGGACGTCGACGAGTTCGGCCCGCTGCTGTCCTTCTTCTTCAACTCCCACAACTCGATGTTCGAGGAGGTCGCGAAGTTCCGCGCCTCCCGGCGCATCTTCGCCCGGGTGATGGACGAGTGGTACGACGCCGAGGCCGACGCCTCCAAGCGGCTGAAGTTCCACACCCAGACGGCGGGGCAGTCGCTGACCGCCCAGCAGCCGCTCAACAACATCGTCCGCGTGACGGTGCAGGCGATGGCGGCCGTCCTCGGCGGCACGCAGTCGCTGCACACCAACAGCTACGACGAGGCGCTGGCGCTGCCCAGCGAGGACGCCGTCCGGGTTGCGCTGCGGACCCAGCAGATCCTCGCCGAGGAGTCCGGCGTCGGCGACATCGTCGACCCGATGGGCGGCTCCTACGCGATCGAGTCGCTGACCAACGAGATGGAAGCCGAGATCATGGAGTACATCGAGGAGATCCGCGAGCTGGGCGACGGCTCCGTCCGCGACGGCGTCCTCGAGGGGCTCGAACAGGGCTACTTCCACCGCGAGATCCAGGAGTCCTCCTACGAGTACCAGAAGCGCGTCGACGCCGGCGAGGAGGTCGTCGTCGGGGTCAACCGCTACGAGATCGACGAGGACACCGACCCCGACATCCTGACGGTCGACCCCGAGACGCGGGACCGCCAGCTCGGCCGCCTCGAGCAGGTGAAGGCCGACCGCGACGAGGAGGCCGTCGCCGACCGGCTGGCGGCGCTCGGCGAGGCCATCGAGAACGACGACAACGTGATGCCGCCGATCATCGACGCGGTGAAAGCCTACGCCACGATGGGCGAGATCATGGAGGTCTTCGAGGACCACTACGGCGCCTACCAGGAGAAGGTGGGGCTGGCCTAGACGCGCGGCTCGCGGCTTCCGGGGTCGCCGGCGACGACCACCGGCACCTCCGCCCGCAGCAGCACCCGCTGTGCGCCCGGCGTCAGCTGGAGCTTGCCGGCCGGCGACCGGTGCCGGCCGCCGATGCAGACCGCGTCGGCCGCGAGGTCGTCGACGGCCGACAGCAGCCCCTCCGTGGGGTCGGCCTCGACCCCGAGGGCCGTCGCCTCGACGCCGGCCGTTCGGAGCGCGTCGAGCGCCCGCGCGACGCCCGGCACCTCCTCGACGGCCGCGTCGCCGTCGTGGACGTGGACGACCGTCACCCGGACCGACCCCTCCGCGTCCGGCAGTGACGCGGCGGCGTCGAGTTTGTCCTCGAGGTGGTCGTCCTCCGGCGGAACCGCCAGCGCGAGATGGTACATGTCCCGGCTTCGGGACCGATGAAAAAGAAGCTTCTCAGGCGTACCGGCGGGAGACGACGACCACCAGCAGCAGCAGCGTCCCGAGGAAGGTTCCGATGGTCGCCACGCCGAAGGCCGCCAGCCCGACCGGCGTCGGCTGGAACGTCACCAGCCCGAGGAAGGTGACGGCCTCGAGGTCCCGGAGGCCGATGCTGCCGATGATGGCGCCCATCAGCGCCGTGACCGCGAGGACGACGAGGTACAGCGCCACGATGACCCGGTTGCCGCTGAGGCCGGCCGCCTGCGCCTCCGCTTCCGTTTCCTCGGACACGCGCGGCCGTACGACGGCCTCCGCGATGAGCGTTTCCACTCGCCCCGGCGCCGAACCGCACCGGTTTTGTGCCGGCGCGCCGAACCGCCGACATGGCCGAGGCCACCCGGGAGTTCACCGAGAAGGAGTACTTCCTGCTCGTGCTGGTCGGCGTCGCCGTCCTGATGGCGGCCACCGGACTGATACTCGTTCTGACGGCGGTCTGAGGTCGGCCGTCCGGACCCGGAGCCGAACATTCACAGTAGTGGTCGGTACAGGGAGTGTATGGAGTGGTTCGCGCTGACGGCTATCGACTCGACATCACCGCCTCGAAAGCCCTCGCGGCGCTCGCCCTTTCAGTCCGCCAGGGACGGCCGGTTGACCACTCGGTCGCCTGGCGGACTGAAACGGCGAGGCCAGCGTGGCGGCGAAGCCGCCACGGTATAGGCGGTCGGCGCGGCCGACCGCCCTGGTGGCAGCCGCTGCGGCGGGCCCTATCCGAGCGCAGTCGTTCGAGAGAGCGCGAAGCACTCTCTCGTGATGTCGTCAGAACGCGATGCGTTCTGACTGCAAGCGGGACCTCTCTGAGTTCCCGCAATGATGAAAGACGCCAGAGGCGTCTTTCGAATCACGAGGATATCCCGCGTGGTTCGAGCGGCGCCGCAGGCGCCGCTCGTCATCCCGAAAATCTCCGATTTTCGGAGACAGCGCGGTCCGCCAGCCGGCCGAGGGCTTTCGAGGTGGTGCAGTTCGTTGCGGAGCGATTCAGCGTGAAGTTCGTTGCAGAGCGATTCAGCACGAACCACCCGCATAGCACGCAGGCAGACTTGGACGGTACGGAGGGGAAACCCGACCGGACGACGGAGCCTCGCTACAGCACGAACGCGTAGACGTAGATGAACCCGAAGTAGATGAGCAACAGCAGCCCCAGCGCCTTTATCCGGAACAGCCGGAGGTCGTCCCGCTCCTCCTCGCGAGCCTCGCGGTAGGCCGCCCGCTCGGCCTCGGACAGCCGGTCGGCGTGGGCCCGTCCGCGGTGTAGCGCCAGCAGGTGCTCGTCGGCGAAGCGGTCGCCGCAGTGGTCGCAGACGGCCGGCTCCTCGGGCGGTTCCGGCGGCGGCGCGGCCCGCTCGCCGGTCGGCGCCGCGGCCCGGTCGCCGGCCGAGGAGCCGGCGGACGTCGATTCCGAGGTCACGTGACGTACGGCGGCACCGCGTACGGTTGCGAGACGATCCAGAGGCTGGCCATCGTGTAGCAGACCATCGCGACGGTGACGCCGTAC
>JAHENN010000183.1 GCA_018609665.1 Haloarculaceae archaeon
GTCCTCAACGGCTTCTACGACCCCGACGAGGGCGACGTCTACCTCGACGGCGAGACCGTCACCGACACCCCCGAACACTACCGGGCCCGGGCCGGCCTCGGCCGGACCTTCCAGGGGCTGGAGCTGTTCGAGGAGGAGGACGTCATCGAGAACGTGATGACGATGCGGGCGGTGAAGAACCGGCCGAACCTGCTGTCGGCGCTGCTGTTCTACGGCGCCGGCCGCCGGACGGAGGCCGAGAACATGCGCCGCGTCGAGGAGATCCTCGACTACCTCGAGCTGTGGGAGTACCGCCACTCGACGATCGCCGGCCTCCCGCTGGGGGTGCGGCGGCGGGTCGACCTGGCGCGGTCGCTGGCGCTGGAGCCGGACGTGCTGCTGCTGGACGAGGCGATGAGCGGGCTCACCTTCGACGAGAAGTACGACATGATACGGTTCCTCAGCGACCTCCACGAGGCGGAGGAACTGACGCTCGTGATGATCGAACACGACCTCGAGGTGGTGACGGCCGTCTCCGACCGGATGGTCGTCCTGCAGGAGGGCGGCGTTCTCGCCCGCGGGCCGCCCGACGCCGTCACGGACGACCCCGAGGTCGCGCGCGTCTACACGGGGGTGGACTGACGTGGCGGTCGACGACCCCGAGGAGGTCGACGCGGGACTGACTGTCGACCGCGTGCTGTCGGCGCCCGACGAGGAATCGGTACCCATCGTCTCCGACCGGGCGCTGCCGGAGATCCTCTTCGACCACGTCGAGGAGCACGGCGACGACGTCGCCCTCCGGTGGAAGCGCTACGGCGTCTGGCAGGAGTACTCCTGGACGGAGTACTACGACCGCGTCGAGCGGTTCGCCCTCGGCCTCGAGGAGTACGGCTTCGGCGAGGAGGACGTCCTCTTCACCATCGGCTACAACCGCCCCCACCAGCTGTGGGCGTGGATGGCCGCCCAGTCGCTCGGCGGCATGGCCGCACCGAACTACGAGGACATGCTGCCGGAGGACATCGGCAAGCAGCTGCGGCTGCTGGAGCCGCAGGTCGCCTACGCCGAGGACCAGGAGATGGTCGACAAGCTGCTGCTCGTGGCGTCGGACGTCCCCAGCCTCGAGACCATCGTCTACCGCGACGAGAAGGGGATGTTCCGCTACGAGGAGGGCGACCCGCCGCTGCCCCGGGACGGCGTCGAGGTGCCGGACGACATCGACATCGTCGCCTACGCCGACGTCGAGGAGCGGGGACGACAGCGGCTGGAGTCCGGCGCCGTCGCCGACGACTACCTCCACGAGCGCGTGCAGGCGGTCGACCCAGACGCGACGGCCATGCTGGCGCCGACCTCCGGGACGACCGGGATGCCGAAGCGGGTGAAGCTCACCCACTTCAACTTCATCAACCTCGCCAACGCGGCCATCGACATCGACCCGCTGCCGGAGGAGTCCGACTACTTCTCGTACCTCCCGATGGCGTGGGTCGGCGAGCAGATGATCCTCATCGCGGCGGCGTTCGTCGGCGGCTGGACGGCCAACTTCCCCGAGGAGCCCGAGACGGAGGCCGAGGACCTCCGGGAGATCGGCCCGGAGATCATCTTCTCCTCGCCGAACCGCTACGAGGAGTGGGTCGCCGACGTGAAGGCGAAGGTCGAGAACACGACGCCGCTGAAGCGGTTCGTCTACGAGACGGCGATGTCGATCGGCCGGAAGTACGCCGACTACGTGGTCGGCGACCGGGCCGACGAGGAGCCGCCGGCGACGCTGCGGGCGGCCCACTGGCTCTCCTACTGGGTGGCCTACCGGCCCATCCTCGACAAGATCGGCCTCAAGCGCGCGAAGAACGTCTACACCGGCGGCGGCCCGCTGGGCGAGGACCACTTCTCCTTCTACCACGCCCTCGGCGTCCCGCTGAAGCAGATCTGGGGGCAGTCGGAGGTCTGCGGCTTCGTGACGATGCACCGCGACGACGACGTCCAGGTCGACACCGTCGGCGAGGTGTTCCCCAACGTCGAGGTCGGCATCACCCCCGAGGGCGAACTGCTCGTCCGGGGGCCGGTCGTCACCTCCGGCTACTACGGCATGCCGGAGAAGACCGAGTCGGCCATCGAGGACGGCTGGCTCCACACCGACGACTTCGGCGCCATCACCGACGAGGGCCACGTGAAGATCTTCGACCGGATGGACGACGTCCTGGAGCTGTCCGACGGCACCGCCGTCGCGCCCATCAGCGTCGAGACGAAGCTGAAGTTCAACCCCTACGTGCGGGAGGCGCTGGTGGTCGGCGACGGCCAGGAGTCGCTGTCGGCGGTGCTGAACATCCGGTTCGACAACGTCGCCGAGTGGGCCGACCAGCGGGACATCCAGTACGCCGGCTACCAGGACCTCACCCAGAAGCCGCCGGTGCTGGAGCTGATGCGGGAGGTCGTCGCCGAGACGAACGAGGAGCTGGACAACCCCATCGAGCGGTTCGTAATCCTGTTCAAGGAGTTCGACGCCGACGACGGCGAACTGACGCGGACGGGGAAGATCCGCCGGGAGGTGGTCGTCGACCGCTACCGGCGGCTCGTCGACGGGCTGTTCGCCGGCGACGAGGAAATCGAGATGGGCGTCACCATCACCTACCAGGACGGCCGCGAGACGGAGGAGCGCGGCCGGATGACGGTCGTCGACGTCGACGAGCCCGTCGAGACCGACGACGGCGAGGAGGTGGTCGTCGATGGTTAGCGTCGCGGAGTTCACCACCTTCTTCCAGATCGTCGTCGAGGGCGTCGGCCTCGGGGCGCTGTACGCGCTGGTCGCGATGGGCTTTGCGCTCATCTACAAGGTGACCGGCGTGCTGAACTTCGCCCAGGGCGAGATCGCCCTCGTCGGCGCCTACCTGGTCGTCCTCTTCGGGACGGGCGCGGCCGTCGAGCAACTCCAGGTGTCGGCGCCGGTCGCCGTCGCCGCGACGGTCGTCGTCGGCGTCCTGCTCGGCGTGCTGCTGGAGCGGGTCGTCTTCCGGCCGTTCATCGGCGAACCGGTGCTGTCGGTCATCATCGTCACGCTCGCGCTGGGCGGCATCTTCAGCGGCTTCGTCAACTTCCTCTTCGGGCGGAACTTCCAGCAGTACCCCGACGCGCTCGTCCTCGAGTGGAACGTCGAACTCCCGCTGGGAGCGTCGATACCGGGGTCGTACGCCATCGCGGTGCTGCTGTCGCTGGTCATCGTCGCCGCGCTGATGCTGTTCTTCCGGTACACCGTCACCGGGAGCATCCTCCGGGCGGCCGCCAGCGACGAGCAGGCCGCGATGGTGCTCGGCGTCAGCATCGAGCGGACCATCGCCGTCGCGTGGGCGCTGTCGATCACCATCACCACGGTCGGCGGCGTGCTGCTGGCGGTCCGGGGCCGGGGGCCGTCGTTCAGCATCGCGGCGACGGGCATCATCATCCTCGCGGCGGTCGTCTTCGGCGGCCTCGACTCCATCCCCGGGGCGTTCATCGGCGCCATCGTCGTCGGGCTGCTGCGGGAACTGGGGTCGTACTACCTGGAGGGCGGCACCGCCGTCGTCGCGCCGGTCGTCGACGTGACGCTGGACTTCGGCGCCGGCTTCGGCGAGATCCTCCCGCTGATCTTCCTGCTGGTCGTCATCGTCGTGAAACCGTACGGGCTGTTCGGCACCGAACGCATCGAGAGGCTCTGATTCGCATGCCACGACACGATTCATACGGCGACGAACCGCCGCTCGAACCCACCGCGACCGCTCCCGGGGGGCCGCGCTGATGCCCTGCGGCGAGTACTTCACCAGCTACGAGTCCCGGATGGGGCTGTTCCGCTGGCGCATCCAGCGGGTCGCCCTCGTCGCCGGGCTCCCGGTCCCGTTCGTCCTGCCGTTCCTCGTCGGCGGCGGGGTCGTCTCGACGATCTCGCAGATATACATCTTCGCCGTCGCCGTCCTCGGGCTGAACGTCATCCTCGGCTACGCCGGCGAGATCGTCCTCGCCCAGGGGGCGTTCATGGCCATCGGGGCGTACGCGACGAGCCGGCTCGTCGCCGCCGGGGCGGGGCTGCTGCCGGCGGTCGCCGTCGGCGGCCTCCTGGCGGCGGCCGTGGCGGTGGCCTTCGGCCTGCCGTCGTTCCGGGTGAAGGGGTTCTACATCGCCATCTCGACGCTGGCGCTGCAGTTCATCTCCGAGTGGTTCTTCAGTAACGGCCAGGCCGCCTGGATCCACGGCGGCGCCAGACAGCAGTTCCCCACCGAGGTCGGCCTCGTCGGCCCCGCCGGCGTCGTCGGCACCGACCTGGACGTCTACTACCTCGGGCTGGTGGTGATGCTGCTGTTTGCGATGCTGTCGCTGAACCTCTCCCGGACCGGGGTCGGCCGGACCTTCCGGGCCGTCCACGAGAACGACCTCGCGGCGGCCGTCCTCGGGGTCGACGTCTTCAAGAACAAGCTGCTGGCGTTCGCGATCGGCGGGTTCATGATCGGCGTCTCCGGCGGGCTGTACGGCTTCTATCTCGGCTCGCTCGACCCGGGGTACTTCGACCTCGCGCTGACCCTCGAACACTACGTGATGCTGCTGTTCGGCGGGCTCGGCCGCGTGTGGGGCGCGCTCATCGGCGTCGGCGTCGTCACGTTCGTCCAGGACAGCCTCCGAATCTTCCTCGACGGGGTGTCGACGGCCACGGGAACCAACGCGACCGCGCTGGTGTCGGTGTTCTTCGGTGCCATCATCATCGTGGTGCTGGCCGTCGAGCCGAAGGGCGTCCTCGCCGCGCTCGGACAGCTGAAGGACTACCTGCGGAACTGGCCGTACGCCTACTGATGGCCAAGGACGTCACCGACACGGCGCGGGACCTCCTCGATCTGCCCTTCCACCGCGCCAACGGAATCGAGGTGATGTCGGCGACCGACGAGCGCGCCCACACGCGGTGGCCGTACGACGAGTCGATGGTGGGCAACCCCGAGCTGCCAGCGGTCCACGGCGGCGTCATCTCGGCGCTGGCGGACCTCACCGGCGCGGCGCCGTTCGTCGGCTCGCTGGGGCGGTACACGCCGACGGTCGACCTCCGGGTGGACTA
>JAHENN010000184.1 GCA_018609665.1 Haloarculaceae archaeon
GCCGTCGGGGGCGCCCCGCTCGCGGTAGCGGGCCGCAATCGCCGGCTGGACGTCGACGGCGTGGACGCGGTCGGCCACCCCCGCGAGGACGTCCGTGTAGAAGCCGGTGCCGCTGCCGACGTCGAGCACGCGGTCGTCGCTGGCCAGGGCCGCGGCGCCGACGAGTTCGGCCGCCGAGAGGCGCTCGTACCGCGCGGGGTCAGCCAGGGCGTCTGCCATCTCGACGTCGAAGGTGTGGTGGTCCATCGTCCGTCCTTCGGTCCGCGGCGGCATCGGCGTTCGGGTCGTTCGACTATCCCGACAGCCGGACGTCGTCCTCGCGGCGCTCGACGACCGGCTCGTGGCCGAGGGCCGCGATGACGGAGCGGTTGGTCTCGACGTGGGCGGTCGCCTCGGGAGCGGTCACCTCCCCGCCGGCCAGCGCCAGCGGGAGCTGGAGCTGGTCGGCGAGGTGGCGGTCGACGGCCGCCCCGGAGTCGTGGAACCGCCGGAATGCCTCGACCGCCTCGGCGGCGACGGCCTCGGACGGCTTGCCGGCCTCCCCGAGGGCGGTGAAACCGGCCCGGCTCCCCTCGTAGACGGCGACGAGGACGACCGACGAGCCGGCGCAGTCCGCGTCGGCGTAGGTGGTCTCGGTGCCGACCGGGGCCGCCTCGATCGCCTCGGCGGCCGCGGCGGCCTGCCGCTCGGCCACCTCGGCGTCGGCGAGCCGCCCGTCGGCGACGGAGTGGACCTCGACCCGGCGGAGGGCCCCCCGCTCGGCGACGTCGACCGGGTCCAGCGACGACGGCCGCAGCCGCAGGGTCACCTCGCCGCCGCCGACCGGGTAGAACCCCCGCGAATCGACCGACAGCTCGGCGTCGAGGCCGAACGCAGCGAGCAGCGGCAGCTTCACCCGTCGGAGGTAGTCGACCGGCGGCGCCCACTCGACGTCCGTGCCGCCGGTCACCGTCACGGTCGCCGGCGCCGACAGCGCGGTCGCAAGCGGCAGCACCGCCTCGAGGACGAGCGCGACGCTGCCGGCGGTACCGACGTCGACGGCGACGTCGGTCGCCCGCACCGCGTCGGGCCGGAAGACGAGTGCGTCGGCGCCCTCCTCGGCCTCGACGGTCGCCGAAGACAGCGCCGCGGCCGCCTCAACGGCCGCGACGTGCTGCGGCCGCAGCCCCGGGTCCGGGCGGTCACCGCGGACGTCCTCGACGGTGATCGCCTCGCCGGTCAGCGCCGACAGCGCCACCGCCGTCCGGACCACCTGGCCGCCGCCGTCGCCGCCGTCGATCTCGAGCATCGGTCCGTATGCGGGGGCCGGACGCAACAACCCTTCGACCCGGTCCGGTCGGGGCACGGCGGCCGTCGATGCCGGGGAGGAGCCGTCGGACGGCACCTACGGACGATCCGTCCGCTCCGCCACCACGGACTCTCGCGTCTGGCGGTCGCGTGCGACTCCGCCGAGCGGCCGGACATAGCGAGGCGCGGTCCGCCATCACGGTATCCGCGAACCCGCCCCGCCGGCGGCGACGGTCGCGGGTGTACCGCCGTCGCACGCGCGGGAGCACGTACCCTGTCAGTCCGGCGCCCAGAACGTACGGTCGGCGGGACGACCGCCGTGTGGCCGGGCGAACCGCACCGAGAAGCGAACGCGGGCGGCGGAGGGCGTCTACCCTTTCTGTAGCAGAAAAGCAATATCGTCGCTCAGTACGACGATGACGAGCGGGTCGTCCGCCTCGTACTCGTAACTGTCTCGTCGGTCGCCGCCGGCGTCGGCCTCGATTGTGTAGGTCGACGCCTGCTTGAACGTGCTCTGCGACGGGTCGAGTTCACTCGTCTCGTCGGGGTCCAGCGCGAGGGACGTGTCGATCGGGGTGGAGTCGCCGTCCGTCGCCTGGACCGAGACCTCCAGGCGCTCGTCCGTGTCGTTGCGGACGGTCGCGTCGTAGGCGCCGCTCCCGCCGGTCGTACAACCTGCCGCCGCGACGGCCGGAAGGAGCCCGAGTCCCCGTTTCAGGACGTCTCGGCGGTCGATAGTCGCCTCCGCCGGGCGCTCATCCGGGCGACCGCTGGGTCGTTTGGCTCCACCGCTCGGGGTAGAGGGAGGACGCGTCGTATCCGTCGTGCGTCCAGGGCGGTCAGTCGGGGTCATCGTATCGTGTCTCATTTCACCGTTCTTCGAATCGAAAAAGTATTTTTCGAAGATTCGGCGGGCCGCAACTCGTCGGTGGAGTAGTGTACCGAAGATCGGGCACGGACGCCAAGGCGTCGAGTCGGACGGCCGCCCGGCGGATAGCCGGCAAACGGCCGACGACGGGACGGTTCCGGGGTGTGGCCCCGCGGTCGTCGGTCAGCCCGGTCTCTCCGTCGCCGGGCGTTCGCCGGCATCCCCGCGCTGCCGACGCCGAGGTCGGCGGCCGGCGACGGCCGTCGTGACCGCACCGTCTCCCGGAGATCGTGGAGACGACCGGTTCGTGCTGGGGAATCGGCCCCTCGGTGGCACTCGCGGTAGAACTGGAACGTGTCCTCCGCGACAACGACCCCGCGACGGCCGGTATCAGTTGCCCTGGATGGCGTCGATGACCATCGCCGCCGCGACGACGGCCTCCTTGGGGACGGAACTGGCGTCGTCGATGGTTATCTCGTAGCGGTCCCGGACCGACAGCTGGCCCTCGATGCGACCGACGTGGCCGCCGTCCGCGTCGGTTATCTCGTACTTGTGGGGGATCAGCTCGCCGAACGGGAGGTTGTTGCGCGCCAGCGTCACGAGCGCGCCGCGGGAGTCGATCTGTGCGAGCTTCGCCTCGGTGTCGGCGTCGCGTATCTTCCAGGTGTCTTGGAAGATGGAGTAGTCGTTGTCCAAGACAACCAGGTCTTCGCCCGTCTGGGCGTCCGAGAGCACGTAGTTGCCGGCCACGTCGACGATGCCGCCGGCCGTGACGGTGAAGGCGTCCGTGCCGTCGCCGTCGGTGAGCGGGAACTCCTCCTTCATCTTGAACATCTTCTGCTTGCCGCGGAGGACGACCTCTCCGTCGGCGTCGAGCGCCTTGTACTTGTTCCGGACGAGGCTCTGCTCGACGGTGTAGGAGTCGTCGGTGAGGTCGATCGCCTCGATGTCGGGGTCGGCCGTGGCCATGGGCAGTCTGGCTCGTGACGTGATATCAACTTTCTGCCGGCCGGTCCTTTTGACGGAGTTGTCAGAATTCCTTTTATACAGGCTGTGGACGAAGACTACCATGGACGACAGCGACCTGACGCGACGGGCACTGCTTCGGACCGGCGTGGCGGCGGGGGCGGCGACCCTGCTCGGCGGGGCTGCCGGCGGCAGCGCCGTCGCCGTCCCGAACGACGACTACGAGACGACGGAGGGCAAAAGCGAGCCGACCTACGAGAAGGGCTCTCCGGAGGACCACTACGTCGAGACGGAGTACACGCTGCCGGAGGCGAAGGGCGGCGACACGGAGGCGCCGACGCTGTTCGGCGAGATCATCTGGCCGGTCAACGACGACGGCGAGGAGGTGAAGGACGTCCCCGTCATCCTGACGTACTCGCCGTACAACGACATCTCCTCGCCCCAGTCGGAGGTCGCGAGCATCGCAAACGACGGCCTTGCTGACTATTACGTCCCGCGCGGGTACGCGCGGGCAGTGTTCGACCTGGTCGGCTGCCGCAACTCCGGCGGCTGTTACGACTACGGCGGCTACCGCGAGCGCATCACCGGCAAACAGCTGGTCGAGTACCTCGGCGGCGAACCCGACGCGGCGGATAACTACGTCGACAACGACGGCGGCAACGCGGGCCCCCGGAAGGTCGGCATGATCGGCGCCTCCTACAACGGGACGACGGCCATCGCGGCGGCCGTCGAGGACCCGGAACACCTCGCGGCGATCGTTCCGCAGGTGGCCATCGACCGCTGGTACGACTACGCCTTCGGCGGCGGCGTCCGGTACTTCCTCAACAACGAGTATCCGACCGACGAGGGGTTCGACACGCCGCTTGCCTTCGACCTCGGGTTCGGCTTCGTGCCGGGGCTGAACGCCAACGACGGCGGGCGGTTCGTCGGGACCAACGAGCGGCGGTTCGCGCCGTGTGACGGCGTCGAGCACACCGAACGCGCCTACGAGTACGACCCCGACTACGACACGTTCTGGGACCGCCGGGACTACCGCCAGCGGGCGACCGGCTACGTGCCGGAGGAGGGCACCGACGCCCGCGAGGAGTACGACCCCGAGTCGGGCGAGCCGATCCGGGGCGTGAACTGCGCCGTCTTCATCGAGTCCGGCTGGCTCGACCACAACGTCAAGCACTGGGACTCCACGCGGTTCTTCGACGCGCTGCCCGACGACGCCGAGAAGAAGCTCGTGATGGGCCAGTGGCCCCACACCACCTCGAACTTCGAGGATGCCCGGAACGTCCGCCACGCGTGGTTCGACCGGTTCCTCAAGGGCCTCGACACGGGCGTGACCGAGTTGCCGCGGGTCGACACGCAGGTCTCGACGGGCGAGCGGCTCCAGCACGACGACATGCCGCCGGCGGGGACGGCGGTCCGCCGGTTCGACCTGACGCGGAGCGAGCAGTCGGCGACCAGCCTCGCGCTGCAGGGGTCGCTGCCGGTCTACGCCGACCAGAAGCCACCGGCGACGGAGGCACAAATCTTCGCGACCGACGAGAGCGACGCGGGCCACCTCAAGTTCGAGTCCGCGCCGCTGTCGGGGCCGCTCCGCATCACCGGCAGTCTCCCGTACGACGACGACTGGCGGGTGCCGCTGCTGGAACTCGTCGCGAGCGTCACCGACGACTCCGTGCAGTTCACGCCCATCCTCTACGAGCGGTTCTCCGACGGGAGCACGGACGTCATCACCCGCGGGTTCCTGAACGCCCGGAAGCGGAACGGCCTCGACGAGGACGAGCCGGTGCCGACCGACGAGCCGTTCGAGGCGCCGACGCAGCTCTGGGACACCGACCACGTCCTCCAGGAAGGGAGCCGGCTCGGGCTGGTGATCGCCTCCGACAACCGCGAGTGGTGTCTCGACGACCCCGACGGGGCCGCCGTCGTCGAGACCATCCTCGGGGCGTCGGGCGGGCCCGGCGGGACGACCCTCCGGCTGCCGGTCGCGGACGCGCCCGGCGGGCTCGACGTGCCGAACGTGACGGGCAGCCGCGAGGACGACGCCTCCGTCTTCACCGGCGGACAGACCGACAAGGTCGATATCTCCGTCGAGGCCGACGAGAACGTCGAACTCCGGGACACGGTGCCGGAGGGGTGGTCGGTCTACGGGGCGAGCGACGACGAGGGTAGCGACGACGATGACGACAAGGGCAACGACGACATCGAACGCGTCGAGACGAGCGAGGAGGGACCGGACGTCGTCTACTTCGCGCCCGAAGGCGAGGACGTCGAGGTGACGTACTTCGCGAGGGCGCCGTCGGGCGCCGGCGAGACGGGGCAGTACACCTTCGGGCCGGTCGAGGCCCGGAGCGTCGGCAGCAGCGACTGGGTGACGGTCGCGGGAACGGCCGACACGAACGTCGTCGTCGGCCCGCAGACCTGAACGGCCTCAGTTGCCGAGGCCGCCGGTGGCGTCGTCGGTGACGGCGCCGTTGCCTTCGTCGTCTCCGTTGCTGCCGTCGTCGACGTCGGGGGCGTCGTCCGTGGCGCCGCCGTCGTCGACGCTCGCCTCGCCGTCGGCGATGTCGACGTCCACGCTGGCGTCGACGGCGTCGGGGGCGGCGTCGTCCGCCGCGTCGACGGCCAGCTCCTGCCGCAGTTCGGTCTCGCTGGTGATGACCTCGTCCTCCAGCGTCGCGTCGGCGTAGACGTCGTCCTCCAGCGTCACGCCGCGCAGCGTGACGTTGTCGAGGGTGAGGTTCCGGAGGGTCGCGCCCTCCAGCGTGACGTCGACGAGGGCGCCGTCGGCGACGGTGACGTTCCGGAGGGTCGCGTCGGTCAGCGTGACGTCGGCGACGGTGCGGTTCGGCGCCTGTCCCTCGCCGCCGCGGACATCGGCGGCGGCGGCGTCGGCCCCGTCGTCGCTGACGGGCGGGACGTCCGCGCCGACGGACGCGGAGGCGGTCAGGTTGTCCGCGGAGGCACCGCCGCTGGTCGCGGCCGGGTGTCGGTCGGACGCCTCGGACGTCGCCGGGGTCACCGAGACGCCGTCGAGCGTGCTCGAGTCGGCCACGAGATTTGCGACGTCGGCGCCCTCGAACCGGACGTCCCGGTAGGTCGAGTCCGTCGAGTCGACGCCGCGGAGCCGGGAGTCGACGGCGTCGACGCTCCGCCAGCGGTCGTCGGTCGCCTCGAGGTCGGCGACGGCCGACCCGGCGAACCCGACGTCGGTGAACGCGGTGCGCTCGGTCCGGAGCGTCGCGGCGGTGGTGCCGTCGAACTCGACGCCGTCCCAGTCGTCGTCGACGCTCTCGACGTCCCGGAGGGTCGCGTCGGTCAGCGTGACGCCCTGCCAGTCGACGCCGGTGAACCGGGCGTCGACGACCGAACTCCCGGTCGCGTACGTCCGGTCGAACTCCGAGCCGGGAATCTCGACGGCCCGGAACTCGGTGTCGTCGCTGCGGAACGGGGTCACGCGGTAGGTGGCCGTCGAGCGGTCGGTCGCGCCGTCGACGGTCGTGCCGACGACGGCGCGGTGGTCGCCGACGGTCGTCGGGTTGCGGACGCCCTCGACGACGACGACGACCGCGTCGCCGGCCGTCAGGTTGACCGGCGCGACGGCGACGCCGACGGCGCGGTCGGTCCGGGTCTCCTCGGTCGTCCGGAGCCGGTCGTCGATGTCGCCGTCGCCGTCGCGGTCGATACCGACGGTCACCTCGGCGGCGCCGAGGTCCGCGTCGGAGTCGTACCGCAGCTCGACGGCCTCGAGCGGTCCGGTCCGGGGGTCGTCGACGGCGAACTGGTGGGTCGTCGGCTCCTCGGCGACCTGACTATCGGTCGAAATCGAGGCGACCGCCCCGGCGGCGGGGCCGGCGAAGACGGCGGTTGCGAGCAGCGCAGCGAGCGCCGCCACGACGGCGGCCCGCAGACGGGAGTGGTTCATACCATCGGGGACGGACGCCCACGAGAGAAGGGTACGTTCGGTGTCCGTATCGAAAAACGATACTGAACCGCCAGCTCGTTCATCGCCGTCGTCCTCCGGCCGCCCCTCGCCGCCGGTCGCGGATGTCGTCGTGCTCATGCTCTACCTCACCGTAGCGGCCGTACGCACTCCGGGACAGTTTCTATCCTGATAGCCCCGCTCTCGGTTCGGGACGCATCTGTCTATATTGATAGCACGTCCGGGAGCCGACGCGCCGCGGGAGTGCCGTCAGTCCTCGATGGCGTCCTCGAAGCCCCACTCCTCGGCGCGGCGCTCGGCCTCGGCACGGGCGGTCTCGCGGATGTTCTCGATTGCGTCCTCGTCGTCGAGGAAGGCCGCGACGGCGCCGTCATCGGCCGTTTCCGGGTCGTCGGCGACCCGGCGGGTCCGGTCGGCGAGGTCGGGGGCGCCGGCGAGCCGCTCGGCCGGCATCCCCGGCGGCACCCGGAGTTCGTCGGTCGTGTGCGGGACGGTCAGGTGCGCCGGGTCGAGGTCGTACAGCTCCAGTTGGTGGGGGCCGGCGCCGATGTCGGCCAGCGCCGGCGGCCCACCGCGGTCGGTGCCGGCGTGGTAGGCCAGCGCCGGAATCCCGTCCTCGAAGGTGATGACGCCGCCGTCGTCGTCGTCGGACAGCAGCGTCTCCCGGGGCGACAGCACCGCGTAGCCGTCGAGCCGGCGGTCGAGGGCGTCCTCCAGCGGGGCCGCGAGGTCGGTGACGACGCGCGCCCGGAGCAGTTCGCCGTCGGGGATCATGGCGGGTCGGGGATGACGGCCGTCCGGAACCGCTCGGCGACGTCGTCCGAGGCGCCGTCCTGGGGGTCGAGGGCGGCGGCAGCCTCGCGGTAGGCCGCGGCGGCCGCCGACTCCGGCGCGTGCGCCAGCAGCGGCTCGCCGGCCGACC
>JAHENN010000185.1 GCA_018609665.1 Haloarculaceae archaeon
CGGCCTCGCCTGGACGGCGACGGCGGCCGTCGCCTACCGCGTCGCCGGGCGCGACTCCCGGGCCGCCCGCAAGGCCGTCGAGGGCGTCGCCGTCGCCCGGGACCTCCGGGCGACGACCGACGACGACGCGCAGGCGGCCTGCTTCGCGGAGTTCGTCGCCGACTGCAAGGCCGCCGGCGGCCTCGACGGCGTCGCCGACGCCTACGAGACGGCCGCCGACGCCTACCGGACGGTCGGCGCCGCCCTCGAGAACCCGACCGAGCCGACGACGACGCCGCTGTTCCAGGCCGCCGCCGACCTCGCCCGCCACGTCGCCCGCGGGAGCGCCAACGGCGAGATCGTCCTCGAGTGGGAGGACCTCCACGGCGCCGACCCCGCCGACGGCGCGGCCTTCCTCGCGGCCCGGGCTCGGGTCAAGGGCCGCCGGTTCCCGGAGTTCGTCGAGGCGGCCGTCGCCGACGGCTACCTCGCGGCCCCCCGCGGCACCACCGAGTACGACAACGCCAACCACCGCTGTCCGGCGTGCGGGTCGTCGGACGTCAACTGGGTCGCCGACGGCACCTACTGTCTGCGCTGCTCGACGCCGATGGACGAGAACTGAGCGGCCGCGACGGCCGGACCGGACTGACGTCGACACCGAGAGGCTTACGCCGCCGGCGGCGGTCGATCGGGGCATGGCCGCGGACGAGCGGACCGAGGCGGCGGCGGTGCTCCGGGCGGACCCGGTGATGGCCGACCTGCTGGAGCGGTACGACCCCTACGGGACCCGCGACCGGTCGCCCTTCGAGCGGCTCTGCGTCTCGATCATCAACCAGCAACTGTCGACGGCGAGCGCCGCGGCCGTCCGCGAGCGGGTCTTCGAGACACTGGACGAGGTGACGCCGCGACGCGTGCTGGCTGCCGACGACGACGCGCTCCGGGCGGCCGGCCTCTCGGCGTCGAAGGCCGCGTACCTGCGGAACGCGGCGCAGGCGTTCCGGGACGACGACCTGACGCCGGCGGGGCTGGCCGACCACCCCGACGAGGCGGTCGTCGACCGGCTCACCGGGATCCGGGGCGTCGGCCGCTGGACCGCCGAGATGTACCTGATATTCGTCCTCGAGCGGCCGGACGTGCTCCCGTTAGGGGACCTGGCGGTCCGGCGGGGTATCGCGGCGCTGTACGGGGACGGCGACGAGATGAGCCGCGCCGAGATGCGCGAGGTCGCCGAGTCGTGGCGGCCGTACCGGAGCCACGCGACGCGGTACATCTGGGCCGACTACGAGTCGGCGTGACACACGGGCGGTGGATTCTTGCCACTACCGCCCGAAGTTATGTACGATGAACGACCGACGACGGGGAGGTCGGCGATGACGACCCACCGCGAACCGCTCGACTCCGTTCTGGAGACGGTCGGCGAGACCCCGCTGGTCCGGGTACAGGCGGCTCCCGAGGCCGTTCCGGTGTACGCCAAGCTGGAGTCGTTCAACCCCGGCGCGAGCATCAAGGACCGCATCGGCGTCTACATCTGCGAGCGGCTGCTCGAGCGGGGCGACCTCGCCCCCGGCGGGAGAATCATCGAGCCGACGGCGGGCAACACGGGCATCGGGATGGCGCTGGCGGCGGGCCAGCTCGGCCTGGAGGCGACCTTCGTCGTCCCGGAGCGGTTCAGCGTCGAGAAGCAGGACCTGATGGCGGCGCTCGGCGCCGAGATCGTCAACACGCCGACCGAGGAGGGGATGGGCCGGGCCATCGACCGGGCCCACGAGCTGGCCGAGGCCCGGGAGAACGCCGTCGTCCCCCAGCAGTTCGCCACGCCGCTGAACGCCGAGGCCCACTACGAGACGACCGGGCCGGAAATCTACGACGCGCTGGACGGCGAGGTAGGCGCGGTCGTGATGGGCTGCGGCACCGCGGGGACGCTGATGGGCGTCGCCCGGTACGTCCTCGAGCGGGAGCCGGAGGCCCACGTCGTCGCCGTCGAGCCGGAGGGCTCGACCTTCTCGGCGGCGCTCGGGCACAACCCCGAGACGGGTGACTACGCCACCGAGGGCATCGGCACCCACGACGTCTCCCGGAACGAGCTGTTCGACCCGGAACTCGTCGACGAGGTGGCCTCGGTGCCCGACCGGCGGTCCCACGCGGAGGTCCAGCGGCTGGCCCGCGAGGAGGGCCACCTCGTCGCCTCCAGCGCCGGCGCGGCGAGCGTCGCTGCCGTCGAGACGGCCGAGGCCATCCGCGACGGCGCGGTCGACGCGCCGCACGACGCCGTCGTGACAGTCTTTCCCGACTCCGGCGAGCGGTACCTGTCGAAGAACATCTACGGCTCCTTCTCGGAGTGGGAGGCATGACCGACCACGGCGAAGGGGACGCCGACCGTCGCATCGAGACCGACGCCGTCCACGCCGGCCAGGAGCCCGACGCCGAGACCGGCGCGGTGATGACGCCCGTCTACGCCTCCTCGACGTTCGCCCAGGACGGCCCCGGCGAGGACCGCGGCTACGAGTACTCCCGGACGGGCAACCCGACGCGGACGGACCTCGAGGCCAACCTCGCGGCGCTGGAGGGCGCGGAGTTCGGCCGCGCCTTCGCCAGCGGGATGGCGGCTATCAACACCGTGCTGAACCTGCTGGAGTCGGGCGACGGCGTCGTCGCCGGCGACGACGTCTACGGCGGCACCCACCGGCTGTTCCGGCAGGTCTACGAGGACTACGACCTCTCCTTCGACTTCGTCGACACGACCGACCACGACGCGGTCGCCGAGGCGATGGGGCCGGACACCGAACTGCTGTGGGTCGAGACGCCGACCAACCCGCTGATGCGGGTCAACGACGTCGCGGCGCTGTCGGAGCTGGCCCACGAGTACGGCGCGCTGTGTGCGGGCGACAACACCTTCGCGACGCCGTACCTCCAGCGCCCGCTGGAGTTCGGCGCCGACGTCGTCTCCCACTCGCTGACGAAGTACCTCGGCGGCCACTCCGACGTGGTGGGCGGCGCGCTGGTCACGGACGACCCCGAGCTGGACGAGCGGTTCGGCTTCTACCAGAACAGCGTCGGCGCCACGCCCGGGCCGTTCGAGGCGTTCCTCGTGTTGCGCGGGACGAAGACCCTGCCCGTGCGGATGGACCGCCACTGCGAGAACGCCCGTACGCTGGCGGCGTGGCTCGCCGACCACCCCGACGTCTCGCGGGTCTACTACCCCGGCCTCGAGTCGCATCCGCAGCACGAGCTGGCGGCCGCACAGATGTCGGACTTCGGCGGGATGGTGAGCTTCGAGCTCGACGCGACGCTCGAGGAGACGAGCGAGGTCGTCTCGAACACGGAGGTGTTCACGCTGGCGGAGAGCCTCGGCGGCGTCGAGAGCCTCATCGAGCAGCCGGCGTCGATGACCCACGCCGCCATCCCGCGGGAGCAACGCATCGAGGCGGGCCTCCGGGACGGGCTGGTCCGGGCCAGCGTCGGCCTCGAACACGTCGCGGACCTGCAGGCGGACCTCGCGGCGGCCATCGACGGCGCGCTGGGCGGGTAGCGCGACCGAACCGGGGCGGGGCGACCCGCCGTCGGCGGCCCGCGGCGGTCACCCGAGCAGGACGGCCTCCAGCGGCGCCGGGAGCTCGATTGCCCCGGTCCAGACGAGGTAGAAGGCGATCTGTGCGAGGCCGGCGGCCACGAGGAGAACGCCGGCGGCCCGGCCGACGAGGTCGCTCCGGCCGGAGAGCCGCCGGAGGAGCCGGTCGTGGCCGGCTGCGGTCAGCCCCGTGACGAGCAGCATCAGCGCCGCCATCCCGGCGGCGTAGGCGGCGAAGACGGCCACGGCGCCGGCGGGGCCGCTCGACAGCGCCACGCCGGCGATGCCGACGAACAGCGGGGCGGTACAGCCGGCCGCCGCGACGGCGTAGACGACGCCGAAGGCGAGGAAGCCGGTCCTCGAGCGCTCGCGGTTCGGCAGCCGGACGTGCAGCGCCGACGGCGTGACCCGGCCGGCCGCCATCCCGACCCCGAGGACGACCAGCAGGCCGCCGACGGCGAGTTCGAGGACGGCGATATCGCGGAGCGCCCGGGTGCCGACGGCGGCGGCGACGCCGGCCAGCGCCGCGTAGACGGCGAAGAAGCCGAGGCTGGCGAGGCCGCCGACGGCCGCCGCCCGCCGGAGGCGACCGCCGGGCGACGCCGACCGCGCGTCACCCAGGTAGAAGGCCACGTAGCCGGGCAGCAGCGGGTACGCACAGGGGGCGAAGAAGGTGGCGACGCCGGCCGAGAAGGCGAAGCCGAGCCGCAGCGCCCCCACCTCGGTCATGCGCCGGCCTCGCGGAGCGTGTCGGCGATGCTGTCGGCCGCCGCCAGGCCGACGTGTCGCCACGCCTCGGCGCCCTCGGCGTCGAGGACGAGCAGCGTCGGAATCCGCGTCACGTCGAACCGCTCGTTCGTCCGGAGGTCGGGGTCGCTGGCGACCGGCCACGTCCCGTCGTGTTCGGCCCAGAAGTCCCGGATCGACGCCGCGTCGTCCTCGTTGGTTATCGACAGCAGGTGGACGTCGGGGAACCGCTCCTCGACGTCCCGGAGTTCGGCCATCTGCGGCTCGCAGGGCGCACACCACGTCGCCCAGAAGTCCAGCAGCGCGACCTCGCCCTCGGGGCGCACCGGCACGCTGTCGCCGGAGGAGCCGGCGACGTCGTACGTGTCGAGGGTGCCGGCGTCCGGCGCGGCGCCGCCGTCCGACCCGCCGTCGCCGCCGCTGCCGAGACAGCCCGCCAGCCCGACCGCGGCCGCGCCGGCGAG
>JAHENN010000186.1 GCA_018609665.1 Haloarculaceae archaeon
GCATCGGGTACAGCAGCAGCTGGGCGGCGAGGTCCACGTCGGCGTCCCGGGCTCGAAGCGCCGTCGCGGCGGCCAGCCCGCCGCCGGCGCTCGACCCTCCGACGGCGACGGTTCCGTCGCCGCCCAGCGCCCCGGCGTGGTCGCGGGCCCACCTGACGGCGGCCCACGAGTCCTCGACGGCCGCCGGGAACGGGTGCTCCGGCGCGAGCCGGTAGTCGACCGACAGGACGAGACAGCCGACCCGCTCGGCCAGTTCGACGCAGACCCCCTCGACGGAGTTCAGCGTCCCGAGCGTCCAGCCGCCGCCGTGGAGGAAGACGACCGTCGGCAGCGGTCCCTCGGCCGGCCGGTAGCTCCGCACCGGGAGGTCGCCGCCGGGGCCGTCGACGGCGAACTCCCGGACCGCACAGTCGTGGTCGAGGTCGGTCGAGAACAGCTCGTCCTCGAGTTGTCTGGCGCTCTCGACGGACAGCGCGTGCCACGGCGGGACGTCGGGCAGCGCTGACAGGACGGCCTCCAGCTCCGGGTCCATGGGCGGCCGCTGGCGGCCCGGGAGGAAGCCACTTGTGGCCGCCGGCCGACCGCACGATATGGACACGAGCCGCGACCACGCCCGGGCGTGCGACGAGGCCGACCCGCTGTCGGGGTTCGCCGACCGGTTCGACGTCCCGGGGCTGTACATGGACGGCAACTCCCTGGGGCCGATATCGCGGGACGCTGCCGAGACGCTCGAGCGGGTCCGCGAGGAGTGGCGCCGCCTCGCGGTCGAGGGGTGGACCGACGGCGACCCGCCGTGGTTCGGCTACGCCGAGCGGCTGGGCGACCGCGCCGCCGGCCTCGTCGGCGCCGCCCCCGAGGAGGTGGTCGTCGCCAACGCCACGACGGTCAACATCCACGCGCTGGTCGACACCTTCCTCGACGACGGCCGAATCGTCGTCAACGAGCTCGACTTCCCGTCGGACCACTACGCGCTGCGGGCGCAGTTGCGTCGCCGGGGGCTGGACCCCGACGACCACCTCGTCGTCGTCGAGTCCCGCGACGGCCGCACGGTTCGGGAGGCCGACGTGGTCGACGCGCTGGACGACGACGTCGGGCTGCTGTTCATGCCGTCGGTGCTGTACCGCTCCGGCCAGCTGTTCGACGTCGAGCGGCTGACCGCGGCCGCCCACGACCACGGTGCCATCGCGGGGTTCGACCTCGCGCACTCGGTCGGCGTCGTCGACCACGACCTCTCGGCGGCGGGCGTCGACTTCGCCGTCTGGTGTCACTACAAGTACTGCAACGCCGGCCCCGGCGCTCCCGGCGGGCTGTACGTCAGCGAGCGACACTTCGACCGCCGGCCGGCGCTGCCGGGCTGGTGGGGCCACGACAAGGAGACGCAGTTCGAGATGAACCTCGAGTTCACGCCCGCGGCCGACGCCGGCGCCTACCAGATCGGCACGCCGCCGCTGCTGTCGCTGGCGCCGCTGGAGGGCGCCCTCGACGTCCTCGAGTCGGCCGGCATCGGCGCCGTCCGCGAGAAGTCGGTCGCGCTCACGGAGTACCTGATCGACCTCGTCGACGAGCGGCTGCCGGAGTGTTCGGTCGGCACGCCCCGCGCCCCGGCGCGCCGCGGCGGCCACGTCGCCGTCGAACACCCCGACGCCGAGCGGGTCAGCGCGGCGCTGAAGCGACGGGACGTGGTGGTCGACTACCGCCCGCCGAACGTCGTCCGCGTCTGCCCGTCGCCGCTCTACACGAGCTTCGAGGACGTCCACCGCGCCGTCGAGCGGTTCCGGGCGGTGCTCGACGAGGGGGCCCACGAGGACGTCGCGGTCGACGCCGACGTGACCTGAGTCGCGAGCCGCCGAGAGCGGGATTCTCGACGCCGGTCCGCCGTGTCCCGCGCTGGCGCCGCGCCGCCGATTTGCTATCGCGACATACGGTTTACCGGCGACCCCACGCTCATGCCGACCCCGGTCCGACCACCCGTATGGACGTCGCCATCATCCTGTACGAGGGGTTCGACGAACTGGACGCCGTCGGGCCGTACGAGGTCGTCCGGACGGCCGCCGACTCCGGCGCCGACGTCGACGCCGCGCTGGTCACCGTCGACGACGACGGCCCCGTCGAGGCCAACCACGGCGCCCGCATCGTTCCGGACGGCCGGCTCGCCGACCGCGACCCCGGAGTGGTCGTCGTCCCGGGCGGCGGCTGGAACGACCGCTCGTCGTCCGGCGCCTGGACCGAGTGCGAACGCGGCGTGATCCCCGACGCCGTCGCCCGCGCCCACGAGGCGGGGGCGACCGTCGCGTCGGTCTGCACGGGCGCGATGCTGCTCGTCGAGGCCGGTCTGCTCGACGGGCGGCCGGCGACGACCCACCACACCGCGCTGTCGGACCTCCGGGCGACGGACGCGGCGGTCCGGGAGGCCCGCGTCGTCGACGACGGCGACGTCCTCACCGCCGGCGGCGTCACCGCGGGCATCGACCTCGCGCTGCACCTCCTCGAGCGGGCCTGCGGCGCGGCGACCGCCGACGCCGTCGCCGGCGAACTCGAGTACGAGCGAGCGATTTAGGGGCCCCCGCCGCCCAGGGAGGGCCGTGCGACTGGAGAACACCTACATCGGCGTCGACGGGGTCGGCGAGACCACCGAGCGGCGGCTCTGGGAGGCCGGCGCCCGCACCTGGGAGGAGTTCGACCCCTCGCTGTGCGGGCCGACGACCGCCGACCGCATCGAGTCGTTCATCGAGACGGCCCGCCCGCGGCTCGACGCCGGCGACGCGGCGTTCTTCGACCGGCAGTTGCCGTCCGCCGAGCGGTGGCGGCTCTACGAGAACTTCCGCGAGGAGGCCTGCTTCTTCGACATCGAGACCACGGGTCTGAGCCAGCACCGCGACCGGGTCACCTGCGTCAGCGTCCACCGCGGCGGCGACACCGAGACGCTCGTCCGCGGCGACGACCTGACCCGGGAGCACCTCCGGGACCTGCTCGACGCGCCGCTGCTCGTGACGTACAACGGCGCCCGCTTCGACGTCCCCTTTCTCGAGGAGTCGTTCGACCTCTCGGTCGAGGCGCCGCATCTGGACCTGATGTACCCCTGCCGCCGGGCGGGGCTGACCGGCGGGCTGAAGCAGATCGAGCCGGCGGTCGGCGTCGAGCGGGACCGGCCGGACCTCTCCGGCGAGGACGCCGTCCGGCTGTGGCGCGAACACGAACGCGGCGTCGACGGCGCCCTCGAGACGCTGGTGTCGTACAACCGCGAGGACACGGTCAACCTGCGGACGGTCGCCGAGGGGGTCGTCGACCGGCTGGACCGCGAACTGCTGCCGTAGGCGTCGCGGTCGCCCAATACGGGGCGCAACCGACTTGTCGCCGCCGGCGCAACGCGGGGTATGGACTGGCGGCTCATCGGCGAGGAGATGCTCGACGGCGCGACGGCGATGGCGCTCGACGAGGTGGCCGCCGAGACCGTCGCCGCCGGCGGTCCGGCGACCGTCCGGCTCTACCGGTGGTTCCCGAGCACGCTCTCGCTCGGCTACGGCACCGACCCCGACGCCGTCGACTGGGAGTTCTGCGAGACATGGGACCTCGACGTGACGCGGCGGCCGACCGGCGGCGGCGCCATCTACCACGGTTCCGCCGAGGACGTCGCCTACTCCATCGTCGCGCCGGCCGACGACTTCCCGGGCGACGTCACCGAGAGCTACCGGCAGCTCCTCGCCCCGGTGCTGGACGCCTTCGAGGCGTTCGGCGTCGACGTCGACTTCGCGAGCGAACGGCGCGAGGCGCTGTGGTCGCCGGCCTGCTACCTCCGGGAGCTCGACCCGGCCCACGACCTCGTCGGCCCCGACGGCCGCAAGGTCGCCGGCAACGCACAGTACCGGACCCGCGAGGCCATCGTCCAGCACGGCTCGCTGTCGTTCGACGTCGACGCGGAGACGCACCTCGGCTGCTTCGCGGCGCCGCCGGTCGACCCCGAGGCGTTCGAGAGGCGGGTCTGCGGCGCCGTCGAGTTCGTCGACCACGACGACGTCGTCGAGACGGGCGCGGGCGCCCTCGGCGGCTACGACCTCCAGCGCTCCCGGCTCGTCACCGAACTGGAGGACGCCCTCGCCTCGTGGGCCGGCGCCGAGGCCGGCGAGTGGACCGACGCCGAGGTCGACCGCGCCGCCGAACTCGTCGACGCGAAGTACGGCGCCGACGCCTGGGTCCGCGAGCGGACCGACCCGTTGGACTGACGGCGGCAGGAGTTTTGTCGCCGGCGCCCGGACGGCCGGCATGCCGACCGAACTGCCGTCCTCGGAGTTCGACGCCCGGCTCGCGGCCGTCCGCGACCGGCTCGCGGCGACCGACGCCGACGCCGGCGTCTGGTTCGGCGCGACCGCCATCGAGTACCTCGCCGGCTTCGCCCACGTCCAGACCGAGCGGCCGGTCGTGCTCGCGGTCACCTCTGGGACCGTCGCGCTCGTCGTCCCGCGGCTCGAGCGGGAGCGGGCGGCGGCGGTCCCCCACGTCGACCGGGTGGAGACGTACTTCGACTACCCCGACGGCCGGCCGGTCGAGACGGCCGCCGGGGTCCTCGCCGACCTCGGCGTCGGGTCGGTCGCCGCCGACGCCGACGGCGCCCCCGGCGTCATGGGCTACCAGGGGCCGTCGCTGTCGGCGTTCCTCGACGTCGACACGCAGTCGTGGGTCGACCGGATGCGGTGGGCCAAGTCCGACGCCGAAATCGCGCTGATCCGGGAGTCGGCGACGTGGGCCAACCTCGGCCACCGCCGGCTCGCCGAGCACACCGAGCCGGGGGCGCACCCGGCGACCGTGAGCCAGCGGGCGTCGATGGAGGCCTCCCAGGCGATGCTGGACGCCCTCGGCGACCGTTACGTCGAGCGGGTCCGGGGCGACGGCCCCGTGGCCGCCGGCTACATCAGCGGCGAGGAGACCCGCCTCCCGCACGGCCACACGCCGAACGAGCGGCTCGAGCGGGGCGACGTCGTCGTCACCGGCGCGACCGCGAACGTCGACGGCTACCGCTCGGAGCTCGAGCGGACGATGTTCGTCGGCGAGCCGACCGACGAGCAGGCCCACCTCTTCGAGGTGATGCTGGAGGCACAGACGCTGGCGATCGAGGCGCTCGGCCCGGGCGTCGCCCTCGACTACGTCGACGACGCCGTCGACGACTACCTCGCCGAGCAGGGCGTCGCCGACCTCGCACGGCACCACGTCGGCCACAACATCGGCCTCGGCGCCCACGAGCCGCCGTACATCGACGCCGGCTGGAGCGACCACTGCGACGGCGACCACACGGACCTCGCGCCCGACGACGCGACGATGGAGCCGGGCCACGTCTACACCGTCGAGCCGGGGCTCTACACCGACGACGCCGGCTACCGCCACTCCGACACCGTCGCGGTGACCGACGACGGGACCGAGCGGCTCACCCACTACCCGCGGGACCTGGAGTCGAACGTCGTCCGGTGAGACCCCGGAACGTCCCCGGCCGGCGGGTCCGGTGACGCCGAACCGGAACGTATTTGCCCGACGGGGGTCTCGCCTCGACTCCATGTCCCTCCTCGACGACGCCGAACCCGTCGCGGTCGACGCCTGCCTCGCGGCCGGCCGGTACCTCCGGGAGGTCTACCACGACGGCACCGCCGACTTCGACCGGTCGGCGACCGACGTGACCTCCAGCGCCGACGTCGCGGCCGAGCGGCGGGTTCTCGAGGTGCTGACCGACGCGTTCCCGAAGCACGCGGTCGACGCCGAGGAGTCCGGCCGCCACGCCGGCGACGACGACCGTCGGTGGGTCGTCGACCCCCTCGACGGGACGAACGACCTCGAGGCCGGCCTCCCGACGTTCGCGTCGGCGGTCACGCTGGTCGTCGACGGCGAGCCGGCGCTCGCGGCCGCCTACGCCCCAATCCCGGACGACCTCTACGTCTGCCGCCGCGACCGCGGGCTCCGGTACGGCTCCACCCCGGTCGACGGCGCCGAGACGCCGGCGCCGGCGCCCGAGGCCGCCACCGTCATGTCGGTCATCGGCCACGACGTCAAGCGCGACCCCGCGGCGGCGGCCGTCGCCGACGAGATCGCCCGCGGCGTCGCGTCGGCCTGCAAGCGGCGCCTCGAGAGCTGGTGTCCGACGGTCCACTGGGGGCTGCTCGCCCGCGGCCGCATCGACGGCGCCGTCTGCTACCGGCCCGACGAGGAGGAGCAGCTGCTCGGCGAGCTGTTCGTCGAGGCGGCCGGCCACCGGACCGCCGACGGCGACGAGTGGTTCGTCGCCGCCCGGACGCCCGCGCTCCGCGAGCGGCTCCGGTCGGTCGTCGAGGCGGCTACCGCATCGACACGTACGTGAGGAAGCCGAGCGCGGCCAGCTCCAGCGCCCGCAGCAGCAGCAGCGCCCGCCGTGCGGCGCCGTCGGCGGCGTAGAGCATGCCGGTGCTGAAGTAGAAGTAGATGGCCAGCAGGTTCTCCACGAGCAGGACGCCCGCGAAGGCGATGAGCCCGAGCGTCAGCGGCGTCCGGAAGGTCCGGTAGTTGCGGACCCACACGCCCATCAGACCCAGCAGGAGCAGGATGCTCATCCCCGAGAGGCCGCTCGCGACCATCAGGGTGGTGTTCATCGCCACGGGTCAGTCCTCCTCGTCCGCCATGCGGTCGGTGATGGTCTCGAACTCCTCGCGGTGTCGCTCGAAGCGGTCCGTGAGGAAGTACAGCTCGCCGTAGTCCTCGCCGCCGGTCTCGACGACGTCGTGGTCTGCGAGCTTCTCGAGGTGGTACCTGACGGTGTTGTACTCCAGGTCGAGCGCCTCGCTGAGCTGGTTCGCGTTCTGCGGTCGGTCATCGATGGCCCGGATGAGTCGCGCCCGGTTCTCCCCGCCCCGCGTGCCGGCCAGCAGATACCAGAGCGCTTTCTGCATCCGGTTTCGAGTCGGTCGGTTCACCCGACGAGGTCATATAGGTGTGGGTCACGTCTCGACCGTCCGGGAGACCCACCCCGACGGCCCGCTCGGAAACGCGTCGGTCTCCTCGGCCGGCTGGACGGTGCCGTCGGCCTCGACCGCCCGGACGACGACCTCGTGGGCGCCGTCCGGCGGCTCGTAGGTGTAGACCCACTGCCGCCAGACGTCGTCGCCGGGCAGCGGCTCCGACAGTTCCGCCTCGGTCCAGGAGTCGCCGCCGTCCGTCGACACCTCGACGGCGCCCACCCCGCGGGTGCCGGCGTAGGCGTGGCCGCCGACCTGTATCTGGCCGTCGTCGAGCCGCCGCTCGTGGTGGAGTTTCGCGACGGTATTGACCGGGCCGGTGCCGTGCCAGCCGCGCTTTTCCCAGTAGCCGTCGGCCTCCCGTTCGAGGACCTCGATCTCGGTGATCCACTTGACGTTGATCTCCCCCCAGTGGCCGGGGACGAGCGCGCGGGCGGGGTAGCCGTGGCCCCGCGGCAGCGTCTCGCCGTTCATGCCGAACGCGAGGAAGCCGCCCTCGAGCGCCGACAGCGGGAACTCCTCGTAGAAGCCGTCGTCGGCCCGCAGCATCACGCAGCACTCCTCGCCGGGGCCGGCCGGCTCGACGAGGTCGGTGATGGGCACGCCCGTCCAGAGGGCGTTGTCCATCTTCTTCCCGTTGAGGTTCTCGCCGACGCACCGGAGGCTGACGAACCGGTTCTCGGCTTCCATCTCCCGGACGTCCTCGTAGGTGTAGGTGACCTCCTCCTCGACCGCGCCGGTGACGGTCAGCTCCCACTCTCCGGCGTCGATGGTCGGGTCCGTCGCGTTGATGTCGACCTCGTAGAACGCCTCGGAGACGAGCGGCTCGATGCCGTCGACAGCGAGGGACTGGCTCTCGGCCCGGCCCAGCAGGTCGTCGATCTCCGACCGCAGCGCGTCGGAGACCTCGAGCGGCTGGCCCGCGCCGGCGGCCGTCGAGGCGCCACTTCCGAGGAGGTAGCCGCCGCCGGCCAGTCCAACCGCGCTCGCGACGCCACCGAGGACGCGCCGCCGGCTCTCGGAGACGCCGTCGACCTCGGGGGCCGACGCGACCGCGGCGACCGCGAGGACGACCCCGACGGCGAGGCCGCTGGCGACCGACGCCAGCGGGGCGCCGGTCACGAGGACGGCGAGTACCGTCGCGATGCCGCCCGCGGTGAGCGGTCCGACCGCCGGTGCCCCGATTCGGCGGGCCGCGACGATGCCCGCGAGCGCGGCGCCGGCGAACAGCACCACCGCGAGCGCCACCGCCGTGACGAGGTTCAGCTGGTCGCCCAGGTCGCCCAGCACCGTGATGGCGTACCTGATGACGACGTCCGGCATCTCGCGGGCCATGAGTCCCGCGATGGGGCCGGCGACGAACGACGGCGTGAATCCGGCGGCAGCGTAGGAGCCGGCGAC
>JAHENN010000187.1 GCA_018609665.1 Haloarculaceae archaeon
AAGCGGTCTCCGGTGCCACCCTAGTGCTGATAGGGTACCATTACATGCGACTGCTGACCGACGATGGTGAGCGAGGACCCGAGCATCGTCGCCGGCTGCTGCAGGCCTTCGCCGTGCTGGGTGCGGTGTCGTACTTCGGTCTCCTGCTGTTTCCGACGGCTGATGCGTGGCCGGTCCGACTCGCCATGGCGGTGCGGACCCAGATGACCACCACCACGAACGAGATCGCCGCCGTGCTGGCCCGGGATGGGCCGGTGGCCCAGATCGCCAGGATAGGACTCGTCGCGTACGTCGTCCTGGTGACGATGGCTGCGGTCGCAATCCGCATCCCGGTCCTGCTATGGCGGTCGGTCACCGACCTGCTGTGAACCATCTCGAGGTCGAGGCCCGGTGTGTTCGGCCTGTTCCGCCGGTGAGACTGTGGGGAGACACGATTCCGACCAGGTCGGACCTCGCGGGGCCAGTGGTCTTCGCCCACCACCACGGCACGGTCACGTCGTTCGCGCTCGGATGCTCGGACTCGACCACGAACGGCGTCTCCAGCCGGCGCAGGTGGGCATCGGGGGCCGTGGACGCCCCGACCGCGACCCACCCGACCGTTCGAGGCCGTCAGGCCGATGGCCGGATGGAGGTGTCCGAACAATCCGCAGGAAACCTCCGGGGCCCGACCCCGAGGCGGGTCACCACTTCACCGGGCACGAGGCCGAGGAACCTATCGACATGGTGGTCGACCACGACCGTCTCGGGGTACACGTCGGACCGCGGCGTGGACCAGTTCCGAGCACCACGGGGGGTCCGGCGTCCGGACGGGACCGGGATGGGCCGCCAGGCCCGGATCCGACGGCCGACGGACCGGCATGGGCTGGCCCCGCCGGGTCGCCCGGGCGGTCAGTCGGCGGTCCGGACGATGTGGACGTCGTAGTTGGCGTCGCCGGCGATGGGCGTCCCGACGCTGTCGGGCGGTGCCGGCACCTGGGCGGCGTTCTCGCTGCCGACGAACAGGACCGTCGCGTCGACGTCGGCGGCGACGCGTCTGATCGTGCGGGTGACGTCGTTGCGGGTGGTCGCGCCGCGGGCGGCCGGCTCGGCCGGCCGCTCGGTCCGGACGGTCGCCGTCGGCGCGATGGCGTCCAGCTCCGACCGGAACCGCCGCTCGACGGCGTCGGGGTCGTACGACTCGCCTTCCTCGATCCAGCCGCGCCGCTCGGCGAACCCGGGGTCGTCGGGGACGACCGTCAGCACGACCACCGCCTCGTCGCGGAACTCCCCGAACTCGGCGGCCCGCCGGACCGCCGTCTCCGACAGCGACGAGCCGTCGTACGGCGCCAGGATTGTCACTCCTGCTCACCCCGCTCGGGGCGGCCCCAGGCCTTGTACAGCTCCGTCCGGTCCTGGAGCCCCTCCGCCGGGAGCGCGTGGTCGGCGACGTACGACTCGGCCTCGTGGTCGTTGTCCCACATCGCCTGGTGTGCGTCGGGGAGGTCGTCCCAGTCGACGACGAGCGGGTCGGTGACGTCCAGCGCTCCCGCGTCGATGTCGGCGTTGAGCTGCTGGACCTCGTAGGCGTTCGACAGGTGCGTCCCGAGGATCGACGCCGTCGGCATGTGGATCTCCCGCTGGCGCATCCACACCTGCGGCGCGTAGAAGGAGTACCGCCGGCCGCCGAGGTCCTCGCTGTAGACGACCCGGCCGGTGTGGGGGCGCACGAGCATCGTCGAGACGCCGAGGGCGTCGTGGCCGGCCCGGTCGAACACCACGTCCGGGTAGCCCCTGGGGTTCTCCGGCGTCCGCAGGTGCTCGCCGACGGCCCTGCCCAGCGGCTTGAACGCCGTGTCGGTGTACTCCTGGACGGCCCGGCCGAAGGCGTCGGGGTCGGCCTGGGGGTGCGGGAACGACGGCAGCGTCTCGGGCCACTCGAAGTCCTCCTCGCGGCGCTCCAGTCCCTCGAGGGAGACGACGGCCTCGACGGCGTCGCCGTAGCCGAGCGACTCGACGAACTCCGCCTGCTCGTCGGTGTAGGTGACGACGACGACGTCGGCGTCGCGGTCTCCGCCGGCCTCGACCGCGCGGAGCCCGGTCTCGTCGAGGACGCCCGCGGCGTCGGTCTCGGTCCCGTAGTAGACGACCAGGCCGTCGCCGGCCTGCAGGTCGGCGTCGTCGAGGGCGGCCTCGGGGGTCGTCGTTCCGGGCTTGCCGAGGAACGTCATCCGGTAGCCCGTGGAGGCGCCGTAGAAGGTGAGCGCCCCGCCCTCATCGAGCAGCTGGAACGACCGGGGGAAGGACTGCTCGCCGGCGTGGCTGACGACGTAGTCCGCCAGCCGGCCGTGCCGGTCGCGGAACCGCTCGAGCAGCGGCTCGCCGGCCGCGCGCCACTCCGCCCACCGCTCCGGATCTTCGGGAATCGGCCCCCAGATGTCCGCCAGCGGCTCCGCGGTCCGGTCGATGGCCGCCGCGCCCGCGGACTCGATGCGCTCGGCACGCTCCCCGCTCGAGCACAGCCCCGTCACGTCGACGCCGTTGCGTCGTCCCGTTCGGACGGCCTCCCATCCGGTCCCGGTGGCGCCGCCCTCGACGAACATCGTGGTCCCGGACTCGATGTCCAGCGTCGTGAACAGCGCCCGGTAGACCGTCCCGAGCGCGAGGACGTACGAGCCGGCCTGCTCGATGGTGGTCTCCTCGGGGATGGGGTGGACCTGCGGGGCCTGTGCGAGCATGAACTGCTGGTGGCTGCCGTTGGGCACCTCGTACCCCTGGATGGAGAAGTCGGCGTACATCGGGTCCAGCCCCATCCGCGGCGAGAGGAGGTCGCTCTGCCCGGAGTAGACCGTCACCAGGTCGCCGACGGTCACCCGCCCGGACTCCCGGACCGCCTCGCCGGCGTCGACCACCAGCGCCGCCCCACCGCTGCCGGTGATGTGGTAGTCGCGGTCGTGGTTGTCGAACTGGCTGACCGGAATGCCCGTGATCGCCCACACGTCGTTGAAGTTCACCTCGCTGGTCAGCATGTACAGCAGCACCTCGTTGGGCGAGGGCTCCTCGACGGGGTAGATGCCCTCGACCTCCGCCTCGGCGGGGTCGCCGTGGGCGGGCTCGCCGGTCTCGGGGTCCTTCTCGACGGCGAAGCCGTACTGCCAGTCGGGAAGCTCGTCCACGCCGGGGTAGAACGGCGCCCCGACGGGCAGCAGGTCGCCGTCGGCGACCAGTTCGTCGGCCGCCGCGAGGTCGGGGCGGTCGTCCGGACGGACCGGCAGCGGCTCCGGCCGGCGGTCGAGGAACTTCTCGATGCCGGTCGTGCCGCCGTCGGGGTCGACGACCGCGGCCGCGAAGTTCTCGGCCTCCCGGCGGAGGCCGGCGTCCAGCCCGTCCTCGAAGCCGGCTCGGACCGCCTCGACGGCGCGGTCGAAGGCCCGCTGCCGGCCCGTCGACACCGACTCGCACTGCCGGCGGTTGCGGGCGACCGGCTCCGCCTCCAGGACCGCCTCGGGGAACTCGCCGGCCGTCTGCCAGCGGTCCCGGGCCGCCAGCCGGCGCTCCCGGGCGGCCGCGAGGGTATCGTCCTCGCCGCGGACGTGGCCGCGGGCGAGCTCGGCGGCCCGGACGCGGGCCGGGGCGTCGCTTATCTCGTCGACGGCGCCCATCTCGAGGGCCTCGGGAGCCTCGACGTCCCGGCCCGAGGTGATCATCGTCACGGCGTCGACGAGTCCGTCCTCGCCGTTCCGGTCGGCGAGCAGCCGGGGGAGCCGCTGTGTGCCGCCGTAGCCCGGCAGGATGTTGAGCCGGAGCTCCGGCTGTCCGACCGTCGCGTGGGACTCCGCGACGGTGTAGTGGGTCGCCAGCTGGAGCTCGTTGCCGCCGCCCAGCGCCGCGCCGTCGACGGCGGCGACGACCGGGACCGACAGCGTCTCCAGCGCCGCGAAGGTCTCGTGGGCCTTCCGGGCCAGCGTGCGCGCCTCCTCGGCCTCGTGGACCTCCTCGAGGAACTGCTCGACGTCGGCGCCGGCAACGAACTGCTCGCCCTCGCTGGCGAGAACCACCGCGCCGACGTCGTCGCTGCGCTCCAGCGTCGCCGCGATGGTGTCGAGCTCGTCGAGCGCCCGCTCGGTCAGGGCGTTCACCGGCGGGTTGTCGAGCAGCACGGTCGCGATATCCGCGTCGGCGCCGGGGACGGGGTTGTACCGGACGGTCGCGAAGCGGTACTCGTCGACGAGCTCCTGCTCGCGGGCGATGCGCTGGCGGCGCCGCCACCGCTCGGCCGCCGGCCGAATCGCCTCGACGGCCTCCGGGTTCTTCAGCGTCGTCGTGTCGCCCACCGGCTCGCCGGCCAACATTGCCGTCAGCATGCGGCGCATGTACTTGCCGGAGCGGGTCTCGGGGAACTCCTCGACCTCGATGAAGGAGTCGGGGACGGCCACCGAGCCCTTCTCGTCGCGGACCAGCTCGGTCAGCCGGCGCTCGACCTCCGTCGTGAGCGACTCGCCGGGGCGGGTCTGGACGAACGCCACCGGCGTGCGTCCCTTCTCGTGGTGCGGGGCGCCGACGACGACGACGTTCGCGACCGGCGTGTCGGGGTTGAGCTGCTTGTCGCGCAGCATCGCTCCCTCCAGTTCCTCGGTGCCCATCCGGTGGCCGGAGACGTTGATCACCTCGTCGGAGCGACCGTGCAGGCTGAACGAGCCGTCCTCGTAGGTCTTTGCGACGTCGCCCTGCCGGTAGGCGTAATCGCCGTCGCGTTCGACCCAGTAGACGTCCTCGAAGCGCTCGCGGTCGCCCTCCCACTCGGCGGGGGCCTCGGGGTCGAAGCCGTCGCTGTCGCCCCAGACGGTCCGCATCAGGTACGGGTACGGCTCCCGGATGATGATCTCGCCGCGCTCGCCCGCCTCGGCGTCGTGCCACTCGACGCCGTCCTCGCGTTCGGTCTCGGTCCAGACGTCGCCGAACACCCACGGACAGGGATAGGTGTGGGCGTCGGGCCGCAGCTCCATGTCCGTGTTGCCGTAGAAGTGCGTCCAGACGATGCCGCCGTGTTCGGTCGCCCAGTAGGAGTTGATGTACCACGGACAGACCTCCTCCATGCCGAACTCCTGGACGGCCTCGTTGACCGGCTCGGCGCAGAACGTCGCCACGCGGAGGCCGTCGGTCGACCACTCCCGCATCGCCTCGACGTTGTCGGGGTCCTCCATGACCGTCTTCAGGAACGTGACCCCGGCCTTGAACACGTCGACGTCGTACCGCTCGATAACCGAGCTGAACCGGCCGGCGTCGGGGTACAGCGGCGACCCCTCGGCGACGACGCTCTCCGTTCGGGTCGTCAGCGCCGCGCTCACGAGGTACGACTGGCCGGTGATCCAGCCCGGGTCGGCGACGACGAAGATGGTGTCCTCGCCCGGCACCACGTCGAAGGAGACCCGCATCGTGTGTGCGACCCCGGCGGTGTAGCCGCCGTGGACGTGGACGACCCCCTTCGGCTTGCCGGTCGAGCCGCTGGTGAAGATGACGAACAGCGGGTACTCCGCGTCGACCGGCACCGGCTCGGAGCTGGCCCACAGCGCCCGGACGAACGACCGGTCCTCGAGGCCGAAGAGGTCGGCCTCGTCGGCGACGTCGAAGCCGGCCTCGCGGGCGGCCGCCAGCACCTCCTCGCTCGCCTGCGCCTCCAGGTCGTGGGCCCACCGGTCGCGGTCGTGCATCTGTATCTCCTGGCCGGTGTGCTCGACGACGACGACGTCGTCGACGACGTGGTCGGCGTCGACCAGCGCCTGCGCGACGCCGGTCCGGATCTCGGTCGCCCTGTCCGGGGCGACCGCCGACTCCTCCAGCGCCTGCCCGACCCCGCGCATCGCGTCGGCGCGGTCGGCGGTGATCTCTCCCTCGAGCGTCTCCTCGACGGCCGACTCGATGCGCGCCGCGCGGTCGTCGGGGACGTCCAGCGCCTCGAGGGCCTCGGTCACCACCTCGAGAACCGTCTCGACGGGCAGGTAGTCGTCCAGCGCCGGGTCGCCGTACCGCTCCTTGTACGGGACGACCTCGGCGTTCCGGTAGCCCCCGTCGGCGGTGATGAGCACCTCGGCGTCGAGTTCGGCGATCCGGTCCGAGAGCGTCTTGTCGCTGAACCCGCCGAACACCGGGGTGTAGATGACGCCGAGGCGCTTGCAGGCCTCGGTGTAGTAGATCTGCTCCATCACGTTGGGCATGTTCAGCGCGACCCGGTCGCCCGTCTCGAGGCCGAGGTTCCGCAGCACCTGCGCGCGGACGACGACCTCGTACAGCAGGTCACGCCGCGTTATCGCCTCGGAGACGACGGGCCCACCCCGGCCGTCGTTCTTCGACTGGTCCCAGCGGTCGCCCTCGAACCGGAAGGCGACCTCCTCGCCGTGGCCCGCGAGGACGTGCCGGTCGACCTCGTTGAAGCAGGCGTTCGTCTGCCCGCCGACGAACCACCGGTACAGCGGCGGGTCGGAGTCGTCGAACGTCGTCTCCCAGGGGTCGGCCGTCGGCGGCCGCTCGAGCGTGACGGCCTCGCCCGTCCGGTCGAACCCGCGCCACCGGTCGTCTGCGACCGTCGCCCACGTCTCCGCCTCGGGATGGTACCAGTGCAACTCCCGTTTGGCGATCTCGCCGTGGAACACCCCGGGTTCCTCCCGGGCGCGCTCGCGCATTTCCGCCCAGTCGTCGGCGTCGCGGATCGGGTTCGACCGCGCCGGCTCCGGCGGCCGAACGAGTTCTCGCTGCTCGGACATGGTGCACGTGTGTCGTCTCTGACGCGACGCTCAAAAAAGCGATTATCAATTATTATATTCTTGCCGACGGTACGCAAACGTACACCCTAAAAGAATATTATTATTATAGACCATTATGTTTATTATTGGGTGCCGCACACGGCTTCACATGCGACCTGAACCCACCGGGGAGGAAAGCGCCTCCCCGGCGGAGCTGGTGTCGACGTGTGTGCAGCGGGCGCGCGACGCGATGGACGAGGTCGCCGACTACGACCAGGAGCAGGCCGACGAGCTGGTACGGGCGGTCGGCTGGGCCGTCTACGAGGAAGAGCGGTGCCGGGAGCTGTCCGAACTGGCCGTCGAGACGACGGGACTCGGCGACGTCGACGACAAATTCGCGAAGAAGCGCCGGAAGATTCCCGGCGCGCTCGCGGAGATGCTCGGCGAGGAGACGGTCGGCGTCGTCGACATCGACGAGGAGCGCAATCTCGTCGAGGTCGCCAAGCCGGTCGGCGTGGTCGGCGCGGTCGTCCCCTCGACGAATCCGGGGGCGACGCCGGCGCTGCTGGCGATGATGTCGGTCAAGAGCCGCAACGCGGTCGTGCTGTCGCCGTCGCCGCGCGGGCGACAGGTCTGCGAGCGGGTCGTCGAGCACGCCCGCGAGCAGCTGGCGGCGGTCGGCGCGCCGCGGGACCTGGTCCAGCTGCTGCCGACGCCGATCACGAAGGACAGGACCTACGAGCTGATGGAGCAGGTCGACCTGCTGCAGGTGACCGGCTCGGCCGACAACGTTCGGGCCGGCCAGGAGTCGGGCACGCCGAACTACTGCGTCGGGAAGGGGAACCCGGTCGGCATCGTCGACGAGACCGCCGACGTCGCCGCGGCCGCCGACCGGATCGCCGCCAGCAAGTCCTTCGACAACTCGACGAGCTGTTCCAGCGAGGGCAACGTCGTCATCGTCGACGACATCTACGAGGAGACCGTCCGCGAGCTGGAACGCGCCGGCGGCTACGTCTGCGACGACGCGCAGCGTCGCAGGCTCCGCGAGCTGCTGTTCCCCGACGGGGAGACGCTGAACGCCGACGCGCTGGCGATTCCGCCGGCGGAGCTGACCGAGATGGCCGGCATCGACGACCCCTCGGCGGCCGCCGCGGAGTTCCTCATGGTCCGCGGGCGGGGCGTCGGCCCCGACCACCCCATGGCCGGCGAGAAGATCACGCCGGTGCTGAACGTCTTCCGCGTCGACGACGTCGACGAGGCGTTCGCGCTGACCCGCGAGATCCTCGACTACGAGGGGGCGGGTCACTCCGCGAGCATCCACACGTCGGACCGCGACCGGGCGGTCCGCGCGGGCCGGGAGATCGACGTCGCCCGGCTGCTGGTCAACCAGATTCACTCCCACAGCAACGGCGGCCGCTACGACAACGGCCTGGGGGAGACGCTGTCGGAGGGGGCGGGCACCTGGGGCGGCAACCAGCTCGACGAGAACGTGACCTACGAGCAGTTCTACCAGACGACGACCGTCACCCGGCCGATTCCGGACGCGACCGAACCGGACCCGGAGGCGCTCTTCGAGCCGTACCTCCGATGACCGGGCACGAACGGGAGCGGTTCGTCGCGCCGGAGGAGGTCGTCGTCGGCCGGGGCGCCGTCGACGAGGTCGGCGACCGGCTCGGCGGGCGGGGCTCGACCGCGCTGGTCGTCGCCACCGGCGGCGTCTTCGGCCGCTACGGCGACCGCGTCCGGGACTCCCTGGCCGCCGCCGGCCTCGACGCCGTCGTCTACGACGAGGTCCGCCCGGACCCGACCGTCGGCAACGTCCGGGCGGCGTTCGAGGCGTACCGGGCGGGCGACTGCGACTGTCTCGTGGCGCTGGGCGGCGGGTCGCCCATCGACACCGCGAAGGCGGTCGGCGTGCTCGCGGCCAACGGCGGCGAGATCCGCGACTACGCCGTCGACCGGGCCGGCTACGAGGGAGTGCCGGCGTCGATTCCGCCGCTGGCCGCGGTGCCGACGACCGCCGGCACCGGCAGCGAGGCCACGCGCTCGGTCGTCATCACCGACGAGTCGACGGCGACGAAGTTCCTAATCGTCTCGACGGAGGTGCTGCCCGCCGTCGCCGTCGAGGACCCCGAGCTGGTCGCGACGCTGCCGCCGAGCCACACGGCCTTCACCGGCATCGACGCCCTCACCCACGCCGTCGAGGCGTACGTCTCGGTGCACGCCTGGCCGATGTCGGACACGCTGGCCCGCGCCGCGATCGACCGCGTCGGGACCGCGCTGCCGGCCTCGTGGGCCAACGGCGACGACCTCGAGGCCCGCGAGACGATGCTGGTCGGCCAGCTCCAGGCCGGCCAGGCGTTCACCAACGCCTCGGTCGCGCTGGTCCACGGGATGGCCCGGCCGTTCGGCGCGCAACTGCACCTGCCGCACGGGCTGGCCAACGGCGTCCTGCTGCCGTACGTGATGGAGTTCTCCCGGCCCGGCGCCGAAGAGCGGTACGCCGACGTCGCCCGGCTGCTTGGGGCCGCCGACGACGACGCGACCGACCGGGAGGCCGCGAGGGCGGCCGCCGACGCCGTCCGGGCGCTCTGCCGGGACGTCTCGCTGTACGACTACCTCGCGGAGTTCGGCGACGTGCCCGACAGGGCGACGTACGTCGACGCCGTCGCCGAGATGGCCGAGGACGCGATCGCCTCCGGGTCGCCGGACAACAACCCGCGCAAGCCGACCGCCGCCGAAATCGAGGACCTGTACGTCGACGTCTACGACGACGTGCTGACAGAGTACGCATGACACACGCGAGAGACACACCCGCGACGGACGCACAGCGCGGTGACCACTCGCCCGGCCGCGGACGGGCCGACGCCGACGACGGCTCGCCCGCGGAGCAGCCGGAGACGGCCGCGGAACGGGACGACGCCGACCGACAGCGCCGCGAGCGGTCGGTGGTCGTCGGGGACGCGGCCGGGGCTCCCGCGGCGACGGTCAGGGTGCCGGCCGCTGCCTCGCCGGCCGAAGCCGACGCCATCGTGGCGGCAATCGAGGAGCACCTCGCCGCGACGGAGGACGCGCCGGGCGGGACGGACAGGTGGGTCGCCGCGGGACGCATCCGGGAGGCCGTCTCCGACCCTGGGTCGGCCCTCGACGCCGCCGGGTCGGACCCGTGGACCGCCGCGAGTCGGGCACACCGATAACCGAGCGACGGATCGACGCGAGACATGAACGACGACGGGATTCCCGAGGCGTGGACGATGGACGAACAGCGATACGAACGGCTCACGGAGTACCGCCAGGAGGCGGCACGCGGGGGCGGTCGGGACCGCATCGAGTCCCAGCACGAGAAGGGCAAGCAGACCGCCCGCGAGCGGATCGACCACCTGCTCGACGACGACAGCTTCCACGAGATCGGGCCGCTGGCCCGCCACCAGCGCTCGGAGTTCGGCCTCGACGAACAGCGGGCCGCCGGCGACGCCGTCGTCACGGGCCACGGCGAGATCGACGGCCGGAAGGCGTTCGTGTACGCGCTGGACTTCACCGTCCTCGGCGGGTCGGTCGGCGAGGTGGTCGCCGAGAAGATCTGCACCGTCCTGGAGATGGCCGTCGAGAGCGGCGTCCCGGTCGTCGGCCTGTGGGACTCCGGCGGCGCCCGCATCCAGGAGGGCGTCGGCTCGCTTGCGGCCTTCGCCCGCATCTTCCGGGAGAACGTCCGGGCGTCGGGGGTCGTCCCGCAGGTGTCGGTCATCATGGGGCCGTGTGCCGGCGGGGCGACCTACTCGCCGGCGCTGACGGACTTCACGTTCATGGTGGGCGACACCGCCTACATGATGATAACCGGGCCGGACGTCGTCGAGACGGTGACCGGCGAACAGGTCACCAAATCGGAGCTGGGCGGGGCGGAGGTCCACGCCGCCCGCAGCGGCGTCGCCCACGGCGTCGGCGACACCGAGCGCGCGGCGCTGGATGACGTCCGCGAACTGCTGTCGTACCTCCCGCCGAACCACCTGGCGGACCCGCCGACGGTCCGGAGCCGCGACGACCCCGGGCGGACGACCGAGGAGCTGGTCGATACCGTCCCGAGCGAACCCCGCCACTCCTACGACGTCCGCGAGGTGGTCCGGCGGGTCGTCGACCTCGAGTCGTTCTTCGAGGTCCAGGAGCGCTTCGCGCGCAACCTCGTCGTCGGGTTCGCCCGCCTCGACGGCCGGCCGGTGGGAATCGTCGCCAACCAGCCCAGCGTCAACGCCGGCACGCTCGACATCGACGCCAGCCAGAAGGGCGCACGCTTCGTCCGGTTCTGCGACGCGTTCAACCTCCCGATACTGACGCTGGTGGACGTCCCCGGCTTCATGCCGGGAACCAGCCAGGAGCACGACGGCATCATCCGCCACGGCGCGAAGCTGATATACGCCTACGCGGAGGCGACGGTGCCGCTGTTGACCGTCATCGTCCGGAAGGCCTACGGCGGGAGCTACATCGTCATGGGGTCGAAGTTCCTCGGCTCGGACGTCAACTACGCCTGGCCCGAGACCGAGATGGCCGTGATGGGCCCCCGCGGCGCGGTGAACGTGCTCTACCGCGAGGAGATCGCCGCGGCCGACGACCCCGAGGCCCGCCGCGAGGAACTCATCGAGCAGTACCGCGAGGAGTTCGCCAATCCCTTCCGCCCGGCCGAACGGGGGTACATCGACGACGTCATCCATCCTGCCGAAACCCGCCGCCGGCTCATCGGCGACCTGGAGGTCTTCGCGCGCAAGAACGAACGGACGATTCCGAAGGACCACGGGAACGTCCCGCTGTAGTTGTCGGTAGCGCGGGTTCTCCGTTCGGGCATCGGGTGGGACCGGCTGAATCGGCCGTGGAGACGAGTGTGCGAACGGTATGGGTAGTTCGTTCGTATTTTTGTGAACCGAATCCTCGGCTACCTCGAACGCCCTCGCGGCGCTCGGGGCGCCGCGACCCGCGCTGCGCGCCTCGATCGCTTCGCTCCCTGCGGTGTCATCGCGCGGCGGTACCGCGCGAGCGGGCCGAGGGACCGCCGGTCCCTCGCGGCTTGCGTCGCCAGGGCACCGCCGAGCGCCGCTCCGGGAAGCCCGGCGACGGTGAGCCGAGCGCCGGACGGAACAAGCACCGAGCGAACGCAGTGAGCGACGCGCGTCGTTCGGACGACCGGCGGTCGTCCGTGATCACGAAAATCTTCGAATTTCGGACGACAGCGAGCCGTCGCGAGGCCCCGAGCGGAGCGAGGGACCGCGGAGTGGCGAACGGCGAGCGGGCGGTCGACCGACGG